>DATMIN010000264.1:0-9644 GCA_035554275.1 Burkholderiaceae bacterium | reverse complement strand
TCGTGTTCGAGAAGAACCAGCGCGCTGCACAGATCGACCTGAACAACAACGGCACCGAAACAACCACCTACCGGATCACGCTGGTGAACCGGCGCATGAGCGAGTCCGGGGAGTTCTCCCTCATCGACAGCCCACGGCCCGGCGAACAGTTCGCCGACGACTTGATACGCTACTCGCCCCGGCAGGTCGTTCTGTTGCCAGGCGCCAGCCAGACCGTCAGGATCTCCTTGCGCAAGCCGGCGGACCTTCCCGCGGGTGAATACCGCTCGCACTTGCAGTTCGACCGGGTTCCCGACAGCGGCGGTGCCAGCAGCATCGCGGGTGCGGCGCTGGCCGCGGGGGAAGTCGGCGTCCAGCTCAAACTGCTGGTGGGTGCATCCATTCCCATCATCGTTCGTCATGGCGAGACGGCGGCGAGCGTGACGCTCTCGGGGCTCGAGTTGCTACAGCCGGTCGGCAACCGGGTCGCGTTGGCCTCAGTAGTCCTGCAGCGAAGCGGCAACCGCTCGGTCTATGGTGACTTGGGCGCGAGCTTCACGCCACGAGAGGGCACGGCGCAGGAGGTTGGCAAGGCCGCCGGCCTGGCCGTATACAGCCCCAACCCCTTGCGTCGCGTCAGGCTGGAGCTGAAACCGCCTGCGGGACAATCGCTTGCGCGCGGCACGCTGCATCTGAGCTTTCGGGAGCGGCCCGAGGCTGGCGGCAAGCTAATTGCAGAAGCGGCGATTGAACTGCCTTGAAGCGCGCCATCGCCCCTGCACCTGGACAGCGCTGGCGTTGTTGCTCGCGCCGGGCATGGGGTGGGCGGCCATTCCCATCACCGCAGCCTCGCTGCTGAACGCTGCCGATGGCACCCGTATCGTCGTGGAGTCGAAGGTCCCGCTTCGCTTCACCTTGTTTGTTCTGCACTACCCCAACCGCCTGGTGCTGGAACTCGAGGATGTGGCGGCCGACCCGTTGCTGGCGGCACTGGCCGGACAGCTCGCGCCCGGTGATCCCTTGTTGAAGTCGGTGCAGATCAGGCGCTCGCCTTCCAGCGCGGCGAATTTGCAACTGGAGTTGGGTCTCAAGGGCGAGGCGGAGCCCAACATCCGGGCAGTAGCGCCTCAGGGCGGGCGGGACTACCAGGTGGTGCTCGACATCGCGCCGGCCGGCGCTGCGCCGGCTCCATCGTACGAAGCGCCTCGCCTACCGCGGCCACCTGCAGCTGCGGCGTCGCCAACGCCAACGCCACGCGTGGCCGTCCCGGCGCAATCCGCGGCAACCGCGCCAAGGACCCAATTGCCTTCCTCGCGCGGGGATGAGTCGAACCTCGTTCTGCTGGAGCTGCGGCTGGATGGCCAAGTACTGGCAGAAACACTGCCCGGCTATCAATACGGCCGCCAGACATTTCTGCCGCTGGGCGAGCTGGCCCGGCTGCTGACACTGGCGATCAAAACCCAGCCTGGTCAAGGAACCGCGGAAGGTTTCGTCCTGACCGAGGCACGCAGCTTTAACTTGGACGTGGCGCAGGCGCGGCTCGCGCTGGGCGGGCAGATCGAATTGTTCGACCCCGCGCTGGTGCGGTTGCGGGGCGACGATGTCTATGTGGAAAGCGCGTTGCTCTCGCGCTGGTTGCCCCTGGACTTCGATGTGAACCTGTCCAACCAGACCTTGGTGGTACGGCCTCGCGAGCGCCTGCCATTGCAGGAGCGCCTGGAGCGCGAGCGCCTGGGCGCCAAGGCCAGCGTGGCCACCGGCTACGAAGATCCGGGCTACCCGCTCCAGGACCAGCCCTACCGGCTGCTGGGCGCGCCGTTCATCGATCAGACCTTGGTCGTCGGAACGACAAAGGGCAACGGCAGCCACCAAACGAATGCGGGCTACACGGCGTACCTGACCGGCGATCTGCTGGGCGTGGAGGCCGCGCTGTTTGTCAGCAGCACGAAGGACAAGCCCGCCCCGGACTTGCGATTCACCTTGGCGCGGCACGATCCCGACGCGAACCTGCTGGGCCCCCTGCAGGCCCGCTCGGTGATGTTCGGCAGTGGGGTCTTGATGCCCAGCGTGCCCAACGTCACCAGCCTCAGCCCGGCGGGCAAGGGCTACGGCCTGATGGTGAGCAACCGCCCGTCCAATCTGCCTCTGAGCTTCGACCGTCACACGCTGCGCGGGAACCTGCCGCCGGGCTGGGACGTGGAGCTGTATTTCAACGACGGACTGGTGGGGTTCCAAGCCGCGCGCCCGGACGGCCTCTACAGCTTCGATGACCTGCCGCTGGTGTACGGACCCAATGAATTCCGCTTGGTGTTCCGCGGACCGCTGGGGCAGCAGAGGGTGGAGCGGCAAAGCTTTCCGCTGGACCAATCCAGCACACCGCCCGGCGCGTTCTACTACAACGTGGCCCAACACCAGGACGACGCGGGGCGATTCCGATCGCTGGCCCAATTCGAGTGGGGCATTGAGAAGCACCTTACCGCCGCCGGTGGTCTGGTCCGCTTGCCGGGCCTGGCGGACAACCACGCTGGCGCCGGGCTCTACGCCAACCTGGGACTGCGCGCCTATTGGCAATCCTTCATTGTCGGCAGTGAATTCTTCAGGTCGCCGCAGGGCGGTTGGCTCAATGAGTCGGTCCTCAAGACCCGCATCGGCAGCACGGCCGTGAGCTACAGCCATACGCAGTTGCACGACTTTGCCAGTGAACTCTTGCCGCCCAGCACCGATCCTCTGCGCATGCGCGACAAGTTGCGGCTGGACGGCGCGATCCCGATCAGCAGCTACTTGCCTCACTTGCCCTGGGCGGTGGAATTGCGGCGCGAACAAACCGAGTCGGGCGTCATCGACGTGGCATTGACCGGCCGCATCACGGCTGTGGTGCAACGCACTTTGATCGCCAATCAACTGAGCTGGCAGCGCTCCGCCGGCAGTACAACCGCCGGCGGGGTGCTGAACCTGAGCCGCCATATCGGCGACATCGGCTGGAGCGGACAGTTGGGCTACACCATCAAGCCCGAAGCGAAGCTCGATAGCGTAGCGGTCGCCGCCGACACACGTCTGAGCGAAAACTACGTGCTCAATCTGAGCCTCATCCGAGCCGTCGCCGCGCAGGACACCACCTACGCCGCCAGCCTGAACAAGAGTCTGGGCGACTACGGCATGGGCTTGACCACGAGCTATTCCAGCCGCGGCGTGTTGACCGTCGGCCTGCAACTTTTCGTTTCGATGGCGCGCGAGCCGCGTCAGGACCGCTGGATGTTCGACGCGCTGCCAAAAGCGGACAGCGGCGCCGCCTCGGTTCGTGTCTTCCTGGATGCCAACGCGAACGGCGTGATGGACCCGGGCGAAGAGCCGATCGAGAACGTCGCGCTGACGATCAACGGGGGTCGCGCACCGGTGCGGACCAACACCGCGGGCATCGCCTGGCTCGATCGCCTGCCCGCGCGTCAAGGCGTCGATATCGCAGTCGATACGCAGACGCTGGAAGACCCTTATTGGGCATCGCAACGCAAGGGCGTGCGCGTGCTGCCGCGTCCGGGCCGCGTCGCCGAAATGGACTTCCCGGTCGTCCTGACCAGCGAAATCGACGGCACAGTCTATTTGATCGACAAGGCCGCACGACGCGGGATCGGCGACGTGCTGATCGAATTGCTCGACAACGAGCGCCATGTCGTGTCCTCCGTCAAGAGCGGATCGGACGGCTACTACATCGTCCCGGCCGTGGTCCAGGGTCGCTACTTCCTGCGCGTATCGCCCGAGCAATTGAAGCAATTCGAGCTGATCGATCCCGGTGAGCGCGCAATTACCATTGCGCCCGATGGCAAGTTCATCAACGGCGTTGAATTCCCATTGCACAAGAAATGAGCCGCCCCGACGGCCGAGGCGGTCGTGATGTGCAAGCGAAATGCCCGAGCGTTCCAATTCGGCTTCCATGACACGCCGCGTAGGATCATCGGGCATAGGCGCGGCGCTGCAACCAACCTTGACGACGGAGAAGACATGACCGATATCGGACCGGTCGACGGCGACGTCTATCGCGTGGGGTTCATGCTGATGGCCATGCGTTCGCTCGGCGTGAATCGTCAGGTCGATGCCTCCCGGTCGGGAGAGGTCGAGCCGCATGATGTCGAACTCCTTCGACTAAAGCCATGATCGAGCACGAGCGAGCGCACGACGCCGAACGGCTGCGCAGCGCCGAAGCGCTGGCGCAAGCCAATGCTCGGCTGCGCCAACTGTCGGCACACCTGGTCGACGCGCAGGAGCGCGAGCGCACGCACATCGCACGCGAATTGCACGATGGGCTCGGCCAGTTGCTGACGGGCATCGTGATACAGCTCCACGCGGCGTTGCGAAGCGAGTCGTCGGCCCAGGCCGAGCGGTGTCGCGGCAACGCACTTGATCTGGCGCAGGAGGCAATCCGGCAGGTCAAATCGATGTCGTTCCAGCTGCGCCCGGCTCAGCTGGAGTTACTCGGCTTCGTCGCTGCCGTCAAGGCGACGCTCGACCGCCAGCGCGACGCCACCGGACTGCAGAGTTTCGTGCGCCTGCGCGGCCAGGCGCCGCAGCAGGCGGTGGTGTCCAACGCGGTAGCGCTGCGTATCCTGCAGGAGGCCTTGAACAACGTGCTGCGCCACGCGGCGGCGAGCCGGCTGGTCGTGCGGCTGCGCTTCAATGGAGATGACCATTTCGTGATGACGATCGGTGACGACGGCTGCGGCTTCAACGTGCGTGCGGTGCTCGCGGGCGGTATGAGCGAGAACAACGTCGGCCTGCACGGCATGCTCGAACGTGCCGAGCTGATGGGCGGACGACTGCGCTTCCGCTCCAGCATCGGGCGCGGCAGCGTCCTGAGGTTGTCGGTGTGAACAAGCGCACCACGAGCACCGGGCCGAACCCTGCCGGCACCGTGCGTATTGTGCTGGCCGACGACCACGACCTGGTGCGCTCCGGCCTGAAGCTGCTGCTGGAGATGGTCACGGGCGTCGCGGTCGTAGGCCAGGCCCGCAATGGCGAGGAGTTGCTGGCCGAGGTGGGGCGCCACGCGCCCGACTTGGTGGTGACCGACCTGTCCATGCCCGGCATGGACGGCCTGACCGCGCTGGCCGCACTGCGCGCCATGCCACAGCCGCCGCGCGTGCTGGTGGTTTCAATGCACGACTCGCCCGACTTCATCCGCCGTGCGCTGCAACTCGGTGCCGCAGGCTACGTCATGAAGGAGAGCTCGCCGCTCGAACTCGAGCATGCGGTGCGCAGCGTGATGGCCGGTGTGCCGTACTACAGCGCGCAGGTGTCGCAGCGGCTGCTTCTGGCGCGCGAGCGCTCGCCAGAAGAAATGCTGACCGAGCGCCAACTCGAAATCCTGGTGCTGATCGCGCTCGGTCAGGCCGCGAAGGAAATCGCCTTCAAGCTCAGCTTGAGCCCGAAGACGGTGGACGTGCACCGGGCACGCATCATGGAGCGGCTCGGCATCAATGATCTGCCCGGACTGACCTTGTACTGCGTGCGGCATGGTCTGGTCGATCCGGTGCATGACGCCTAGATCGGGTTGCCCGGCCGGATCGGGGGTGCGTGGAGAAGCACTGGTCTGGAGCCGAAGCCACGAACGTCTGTTTCCGGAGGAGAATTCCTCGACCCTGTACGTCACTTGAGCGTCGCCAGCTGACCTTCGGCGCGCCGATTCAGCAGGAATTCGGCGAAGAACACCAACTGGCCGTGCGGCGTGGCATGCGCCGTCTCGTCCCAGCGCACATGTATGCGCCCGCCGCCCGCGCTCACCACCATCGTGTCCACGGCCTGCGCCACCGGCGTGCGCCTCTTGATCTTGGCTTCACCCATGCGGTGAGTGTGCCCCACCAGCCCCAGCCCGCACCAGTGCTGGCGCTGCGCTTGGTTCGCTATGAACTACTGCCGTCTTTAGGTTCAGTCGAACGAAAGCAGTCACCACCATGACCGCGTGCCACTCAGGACGTTGCTCGGTATTTGAGCGGTCCATCGAGCAGCGGGCGTCCGAGCGTCGTGCTGTGGCGGGACCCCTGCGCACAACCCACTGACTAAGATGGAGAAATGGTCCTCCTGCCGTTCAAGACTTCATGTGGTCTGTCCCATTCCAACTGGATTGATAGACTGACGTTAATGCATATGAATCAACAACTTAGTCCATGGCACCTGTGTACAGCACCCATGATGGACTGGACCACGCGCCACTGCCGCGTCTTCCACCGCCTGCTCACGCGCCGCACACGGCTGTACACCGAGATGGTGACGACCGGCGCGCTGCTGCATGGCGACGTGCCGCGGCATCTCGACTTCGACGCTGCCGAGCACCCGCTCGCGCTGCAGCTCGGCGGCAGCGAGCCCGACGAGCTCGCGCGCTGCGCGCGGCTGGCCGAGCAGTGGGGCTACGACGAGGTGAACCTGAACTGCGGCTGCCCGAGCGAGCGCGTGCAGCGCGGCTCGTTCGGCGCCTGCCTGATGGCCGAGCCGGCACTGGTGGCCGAGTGCGTGAAGGCGATGCGTGACGCGACAGCGCTGCCGGTGACCGTCAAGCATCGCATTGGCATCGACCACACCGAGAGCTACGACTTCGTGCGCGACTTCGTCGGCACCGTCGCGGCCGCCGGCTGCGAGGTCTTCATCGTGCACGCGCGCAACGCCTGGCTGAAGGGCCTGAGCCCGAAGCAGAACCGCGAGGTGCCGCCGCTGCGCTACGCGTTCGTGCACCGGCTGAAGCGCGACTTTCCGCAACTGACGATCGTGCTGAACGGCGGCGTGCAGACGAACACGCAGATCGCCGAGCAGCTTGCGCACGTCGACGGCGTGATGCTCGGCCGCGAGCCGTACCACCACCCGTGGCTGATGGCCGACTGGGACGCGCGCTTCTTCGGCGATGCGCCGGCCGAGCGCACGCGCGAGTCGGTCGAGGACGAGGCGGTCGCGTACATGGCGCGCGTGATGGCGCGCGGCGAGCCGTGGTCGCACGTCGCGCGCCACATGATCGGCCTGCGCAACGGCCTGCCGGGGGCGCGGCACTGGCGCCAGGTCTGGTCCGATCACCGGCTGAAGGACCGCTCGCCCGCCGAGGTGAGCCGCCTCGCCCGCGCTGCCGTCGAGGCGACGGCCACGGTCTAGGCGCGGCTCGGCCAGGTCGCGAGCACGACGCCGGCCAGCGCGAGCGCGAACGCCGCGACCTGCACTTCGCTGAAGCCTTCGCCGAGGAACAGCACGCCGACCGCCGCCGCGCTGACCGGCAGCAGCACCGTGAAGATGCCGGCCGACGACGCCGGCACGTGCTTCAGCCCCGTCATCCACAGCCACACCGTGACCACGCTCGCCGCGATCGAATAGAACGCGAGCAGCCACCACGACGCGGCGCCGACCGCGCCGAAATCGAAACGCAGCGCCTGCCAGAGGCCGAACGGCGCCACCAGCGCGAGCCCCCACAGGTTGATCAGCGCGCTGATGCGCTTCGGGCCGACCAGGCCGGTGAGCTTCTTGCCGATCACCACGTAGCTCGCCTCGCACAGCACCGCGCCGACGAGCATCAGATTGCCGAGCCACGAGACCGGCTGCGCGGCGTTGGCGTTCTTCGTCAGCGAGACGAGCGCGATGCCGGCCACCGCGCAGGCGATGCCGGCCAGCGTGCGCGGCGCGATCCGCTCGTGCAGGAACGCGCGCGACAGCAGCGCCACCGCGGCCGGGATGCCAGCCATGATCACGCCGGCCGCCAACGCCGAGGTCATCGACACGCCGAACAGCATGCAGATCGAGAACAGGAAGTTGCCGAAGAACGATTCGAGGAACAGCAGCTTCCGATCGCGCGCGCTGAGCCGCGCCTCGCCGGGCGCACGGGCCGTCCAGCGCGCCATCGCGACGGCAGCGATGCCGAAGCGCAGCAACGCGAGCAGGAACACCGGGAACACCGCGACCAGCACCTTCGACAGCGCCACGTAGCTGCCGACCAGCGCCATGCTGGCGGCCAGGCAGGCCATCGACAGCCAGGGGACGCGGTGCGATGCGGACCGCGGCGCAGCGCTCATGCGGCGCGCGTCGCGGCGGCCACGTCAGCGGCCCGGCGCCGCTCGCGCCGCGCGATCACGAGGCTCGCGACGATCACGCCGATCGAGACCAGCGCGACCGTCAGCGTCGCGATCGCGTTCACGCTCGGGTTCAGGCCGAGGCGCGCGCGCGAGAAGATCACCAGCGGCATCGTCGTCGCGCCCGGGCCGGAGAGAAACGCCGACAGCACCACGTCGTCGAGCGAGAGCGTGAACGTCAGCAGCCAGGCCGACAGCAGCGCCTGCGCGATCATCGGCAGCGTGACGAGCCAGAACACCTGCCACGGTCGCGCGCCGAGATCCATCGCGGCCTCGGCAAGCTGCGGGTTCAGGTCTTTCAGCCGCGCTTGCACGACGACCGCGGCGTACGCGGTGCCGAGCAGCAGGTGGCCGATCCAGATCGTGAGAAGCCCCCGCTCGGGCCAGCCGAACGCCTTCTGCATCGACACCAGCATCAGCAGCAGCGACAGCCCGATGATCACCTCAGGCATCACCAGCGGCGCGCTCAGCATGCCCGAGAACAGCGTGCGGCCAACGAAGCGCCGGTGGTTCACGAGCGCCAGCGCCGCGAGCGTGCCCAGCACGACCGACGCGCACGCCGTGATGAACGCAATCCGCAGCGAGAGCCACAGGCCGGCGACGATCTCGGCGTCGCTGCCCAGACCCGCGTACCACTTCAGCGTGAAGCCGCGCCACAGGTTCGGCACCGGCGAGTCGTTGAACGAGAAGATCACCAGCGCGGCGATCGGCAGGTACAGGAACACGTAGCCGAGCGACAGCCAGCCGCGCCCGAACCAGCGGTTGAGCGCCGGCTCGTTCACGTGCGTTGCTCCGCGGCCTGCGCCTGGTATTTGCTAAAGAGCGCCAGCGGCACGATCACCAGCAGCACCATCACGACCGCGACCGCCGAGGCCATCGGCCAGTCGTTGTTGCTGAAGAACTCGTCCCACAGCACGCGGCCGATCATCAGCGTCTCGGGCCCGCCGAGCAGCTCAGGGATGACGAACTCGCCGACACACGGGATGAACACCAGCATCGCGCCGGCGATGATGCCGGCCTTGGACAGCGGCACCGTGACCTTCCAAAACGTCACCCACGGCGTCGCGCCGAGGTCGTTCGCGGCTTCGAGCAGGCGCAGGTCCATCTTCGCGAGGTTGGCGTACAGCGGCAGGATCATGAACGGCACGTACGTGTAGACCATGCCGATCACGAGCGAGAACGGCGTGTTCATGAACTTGCCGGGCGTCGCGATCAGCCCGCCGGCGGCGAGCAACTGGTCGATGCCGGTCGCGATCAGCAGGTCGGCGACCGCGCCGTCGGTGCTGAGCAGGCCTTTCCAGGCGTAGACGCGCAGCAGGAACGAGGTCCAGAACGGCAGCATCACCAGCATCAGCAGCGTCGGCTGCAGGCTGGCCTTGGCGCGCGCCATGAAGTAGGCGAAGGGGTAGCCGATCAGCAGGCAGCACAGCGTGGTGATGGCGGCGTACTTGATGCTCGACAGGTAGGTCTTGAAGTACAGGTCGTCCTGGGTGATGAAGACGTAGGTGGTGCTGCGCAGCACCAGCGTCAGCACGCCGTCCTTGACCGACACCAGCTCGTTGACGCCGACGGTGC
>DATMIN010000263.1:0-5091 GCA_035554275.1 Burkholderiaceae bacterium | reverse complement strand
CATCGTCGTACCGTACACGCCGGGCGGCTCGTCGGACATCATGGCGCGGGCCATCAGCGGGCCGCTCGGCGAAGCCTTGAAGACCAACGTGATCGTCGACAACAAACCCGGCGCGAACGGCAACACCGGCACCGACATGGTCGCCAAATCGACCGGCGACGGCTTGACGCTGCTGCTCTGCGACGTCGGCGCGCTGGCGATCACACCCTCGGTCTACACCAAGCTGCCGTTCAACCCGAGCACCGACCTGCGCGGCGTCGGCATGCTGGCGTATTCGCCGCACCTGCTGGTCGTGCACCCGTCGGTGCCGGCCAACAGCCTGAAGGAACTGGTGGCGCTGTCGCAGGCCAGCAAGCTCAACTTCGCCGTCACCGCGATGGGCAGCGCGCCGCACCTGGCCGGCGTGGCGGTCGAAAAGGCGACCCACGCGAAGTGGGAGTACATCCCCTACAAAGGCGGCTCGCAGGCGATCGGCGACACCGTGGCCGGCCAGACCCAGGTGCTGATGAACGGCATGCTGGCGACGCTGCCGTTCGTGCAGTCGGGCAAGCTCAAGGTGCTGGGCGTGTCGAAGGCGACACGCGTGCCGCTGCTGGCCACCGTGCCGACGATCGCCGAGCAGGGCGTGAAGGGCTTCGAGTCGGGCACCTGGCAGGGCCTGCTGGTGCCGGCCGGCACGCCGGCGCCGCTGGTCGCGACGCTCGCCGCCGAGCTGACGCGCATCATCCGCTCGCCCGAGGTGCGCTCGCGCCTGACGGTGCAGGGCGCCGAGGTCCACACGATGTCGCCGACCGAGTTCGCGCCGTTCTTCGAGGGCGAGCGCAAGCGCTGGGCCGGCGTCGTCGCGCAGGGCGGCATCAAGGCCGAATGACGCGGCGTCACCGCATCGACAGCGAGAGCGAAGCCCCATGACCGCAGCGACCCCGTACACGCCGTTCCCGAACCGCTTTCGCGCCGATCTGCGCGCCGGCAAGGCGCTGATCGGCTGCTGGTGCTCGCTCGCGAACCCGATCACGACCGAGGTGCTCGGCGTCGCCGGCTTCGACTGGCTGCTGCTCGACGGCGAGCACGCGCCGAACGACGTGGCCACCTTCATCCCGCAGCTGATGGCGCTGAAGGACAGCGCGAGCGCGCCGGTGGTGCGGCCCTCGTGGAACAACCCGGTCGAGCTGAAGCGGCTGCTCGACGGCGGCTTCTACAACTTCCTGATCCCGTTCGTCGAGAGCGCCGACGAGGCGCGGCGCGCCGTCGCCGCGACGCGCTACCCGCCGCAGGGCACGCGCGGCGTCTCGGTCTCGCAGCGCGGCAACCGTTACGGCACGGTGCCGGGCTACTTCGAAGGCGTCAACGAGCAGATCTGCGTGATGGTGCAGATCGAGAGCCGCCACGGCGTGGCCGCGGCCGCGGAGATCGCGGCGGTCGACGGCGTCGACGGGCTGTTCGTCGGCCCGTCGGACCTGGCCGCCGGCTTCGGCCACCTCGGCCAGGCCGGCCACCCCGATGTGCAGGCCGCGATGACGCAGGTGTTCGAGGCCGCGAAGGCCGCGGGCAAGCCGGTCGGCATCCTCGCGCCGGTCGAGGCCGACGCGCGCCGCTACATGGCGATGGGCGCGAGCTTCGTCGCGGTCGGCAGCGACCTCGGCGTGTTCCGCCACGCGACGCAGGCGCTGCGTGATCGCTTCGTGAAGGCCTGATGCGAGCTCAGGCGGGCGGTGCGACGAGCGCGCCGCGGATGTTGTTGGCGCGCGAGCGGTAGGCGCCTTCGATGATCACGTACGGCGGCGTGAACGCGATGCCGTCGCCGCTGCGGTTCGGGTCGATCGCGAAGAACCGATGTCGGCGGCGCCGGTCTTCACCGCCTCGACCGATTGGGCGGCGGCCTCGACGACGATCAGCTCCAGCGGAAGGCCGAGCTGCTGCGCGAGTGCGGTCGCGAGATCGACCGAGACACCGGCGACCGTGCCGCTCGCATCGCGACTCGCGAGGATCGGGTTGCCGAGGTCGATGCAGGCGCGCAGGCGGCCGGTCGGGGCGAGCAGCGCAGCGGCGCCGGCGGGCAGCGCAGGCCCGGCGGCGCACGCGCTCATCGCGAGCAGCGGCATCAGGCTCCAGCACATGCCGAAGCGGCGCCGCGTGATCGGATCGCGCATCGGTGCTGGCTTGCGCGCTGGTGACTGGCGCCGCGGGGTGGTGCGCCCGGCTGGGATCGAACCAGCAACCCCTGCCTTCGGAGGGCAGTACTCTATCCATTGAGCTACGGACGCAGCGCGATCGATTCTATCAGCGCACCCTGCGCGGCCCGCCGCACGCCCGGGCCGGCCGCACACGGGCCCTATAATCCCGCGGTTTTGCGCGGGCCCCTTGCGGGCCTTGGGGCCGCGGCTCCGGCCCGCGTCACCGGTCACCGAATTGCGCAGTTTTTGAGGACTCCATGAGCGACGCCCAGCACCAGCAAGATCACGACGGCCCGCACGAAGGCCCGATCAAGACCCCGAAGCAGCTGATCCTGGCGGTGCTGTATGCGTTCGTGGTGCCGGTGATCGTGATCGTGCTGCTGGTCGAGTACGTCACCGCCGACCACCGCCCCGCTGCCGGCACGCAGGCGTTGACGCCCGAGGCCGTGGCCGAGCGCATCCGCCCGGTCGGCATGGTGCAGGTCAAGGACGCATCGGATCTGTCGACGCTGAAGACCGGCGAGCAGGTCTTCAGCGCGCAGTGCACCACCTGCCACACCGCGGGTCTGGTCGGCGCACCCAAGCTCGGCGACGCCGACGCGTGGGGGCCGCGCCTCAAGACCGGCTACGACGCGCTGCTGCACTCGGCGATTGCGGGCAAAGGAAACATGGGCGCGCAGGGCGGCGGCGACTACACCGATCTCGAGGTCGGCCGCGCCGTCGTCTACATGGCGAACAAGGCCGGCGCGAAGTTCGCCGAGCCGCAGCCGCCCGCCGCGGGCGCGTCGGCCGCGGCCGCCGCATCGGCTCCCGCGATGACGGTGGCGGCCACGGCCAGTGCTGCCGCGCCCGCCGCCACCGCCACCGCCGTCGCAGCGGCCACGCCCGCGAAGGCCGACGCCAGTGGTGCAGCGCCGGCGCTGTACACGCAGACCTGCCAGGTCTGCCACACCGCCGGCGTCGCCGGTGCGCCGAAGCTCGGCGACAAGGCGGCCTGGGCGCCGCGCATCGCCGAGGCGAAGGACATCGACGGCCTGACCGCGATCGCGGTCAAGGGCAAAGGCGCGATGCCGCCGAAGGGCGGCTCGACCGCCTCCGACGCCGAGATCAAGGCGGTCGTGACCTACATGGTGAACAGCGTCAAGTAGCGGGCACCTCACGTCACCCCGAAGCCGGCCCGCAAGCCGGCTTTTTCATGCCCGCGTCGCGCCTGCCGGTGCCGGCTTGAGCCGGTAGCCGAAGCGCGCCGGCAATTCGCTGAAGCGCGCGTCGTGCGGCGCCCAGCGGCCGGCCTCGACGGCATCGGCCGCGAGTTCCATGTCCTGCGTGTGGACCACACCGAGGCCGAGGTCGGTGGCGAGGAACAGGCGCCCCGCCTCGTCGAGCCAGGCGCTCTCGAAGTGCGCGTCGCGGCCGGTGTGGCTCGCGAGCGTCGGCGCGTCGCCCACCGCGCCGGCGCGCAAGCGCCAGACCCACGGCGCCGCTTCGAGCTCGACATAGACGCGCTGCGGCCCGTTCTGGAAGAACCAGCAGCCGGCGTCGTCGGCGAGGTAGTTGCGCTCGATGAACTCGCGCAGCTTCTCGTGCTGGATGCGGCTGCCCTTGACCTGCGGGAACGGCCCGGCGTGCTGGATGCGCTCGTCGCGCATGTACCAGTCGCCGCGCGCGTCGAGCGCGAGCCAGTCGTAGCAGTGCGGCACGTTCGGCCACTTCTTCAGCGCTTGTCTGACGATGTCGTCCATCGCCCGATCGTCGCTCACAGGCGCGTTTCGATCCAGTGCATCACTTGCTCGGGCAGGGTCAGCACGTGGCCGGGCCAGCGCCCGCCGGGGAAGCCGACGTGCCCGCCGTGCCGCGGCTGCCACAGCGTGACGTACGCGCCGCCCTCGCCCGGCTGCGGCAGGCACGAGGCCGGCACGAACGGGTCGTTGCGCGCATTCAGCAGCAGCGCCGGCACGCGGATGCGGTGCAGGTGCGGGCCGGCCGAGCCGCGCAGCCAGTAGTCGTCGGTGTCGCGAAAGCCGTGCAGCGGCGCGGTGAAGACGTTGTCGAAGTCGTACAGCGTGCGCGCGGCGAGCAGCCGCTCGCGGTCGAACAGGCCCGGGTGCCGCGCGAGCGTGGCGAGCGCCTTCGGCTTCATCGTGCGCAGGAACATGCGGGTGTAGACGTGCCGGTTGAAGCCGGTGCCGATCGCGCGCCCGCCGGCGGTGAGGTCGAGCGGCGCCGAGACCGCCGCCAGCGCGCCGACCACCGACGCGGCCTGGTCGCCGGCCTCTTCGGCCCAGCGCAGCAGCGCGTTGCCGCCGAGCGAGACGCCGACCGCGGCGATCCGCCCGCGCTGCCCGGCGCGCATGCGCCGCAGCACCCAGTCGATCTCTTCGAAGTCGCCCGAGTGGTAGGCGCGCGGCGCGCGGTTCAGCACGCCCGAGCAGCCGCGGAAGTGCGGCACCGCGAAGCGCCAGCCGTGGCTGCGCGCCCAGTGCGCGAACGCCTGCGCGTAGTGGCTCGCCGACGACCCCTCGAGGCCGTGGAACAGCACCAGCAGCGGCGGGCCGGCGGTCTCGCGGGTCGCGGCCGCGGCGGGCAGCTCTTGCCAGTCGACATCGATGAAGTCGCCGTCGGGCGTTTCCCAGCGCTCGCGCCGGTAGCGCGGCGGCGTGCCGTCGTGGCGCGCCGAGAACAGCGCCGGCCAGATCGTCTGGGCATTGCCGCCGACGAGCCAGCGCGGCGCCCGGTACTGCTGCATTCCGTTCGACTCCTTCAGTGGAGCACCGACGCGGCCTCGGCGATCTCTTGCAATTCGCCCGGCGCGCCCGGGCTCGCATGGTGCGACACCAGCCGCCAGCCGAGCGCGCCCTTCAGGTAGACGTTGGTCGCGACGACCCAGGCCGACTGCGGCCCCTCGGGCGTCAACGCG
>DATMIN010000262.1:0-3917 GCA_035554275.1 Burkholderiaceae bacterium | reverse complement strand
CAGGCTGCGCGCGTGGCGCGCCGCGGCGTCGTCCTGCGCCGCGGCCGGCGCGGCGGCGAGCAGCGCGAGCGCGGCCAGCAGTGGGCGGATCGGGTCGGGCGCCATCGGTTGGGTCTCCGGTTCTTGTGAGGCCGAGTGTCGCCGGTGTCGGGCGCCCCGGCTCACAGCGTGGCCGCGCCGCGAAAGCCGAACAGGCCGACCAGCAGCACCGTCGGGAACTGCCGCACCGCGTGGTTGTAGTCGGTCACGGCGGCGTCGAACTGGCGCCGCGCGAACGCCAGCGTCGCATCGGTGGCCTGCAGCTGCAGGTTCAGCGCGGCCAGATCGCTGCCCGGCGTGCTCGGTATCGGCAAGCGCGCGCGTGCTTCGGCGAGGATCGCGTCGGCCAGCCGCAGGCTCGTGATCGCGCCGGCCGCGCCCGGCCGCACCCGCGCATGCGCGCACGCCGCCTCGACCTGCGCGCAAGCGGCGCGCAGCGTCTCGATGCGCGGCGCGGCATGCGCGAGCAGCGGCGCGAGCGCGTCGAGCAGCTGCAGCAGCTGCGCATGGCGCAGCCGGAACTGCTCGTCGACCGGCGCGAACTGGCGCACGATCGCGCCGCGCAGCCGCACCAGCCGGTTGTAGGCGCCGACCGCCCAGAACAGCAGCAGCGCCGTGAGCGCGACCGCGCCGATTTGCGTCGGGTTCATCGCGCGGACTCTACGACAGCCGGCCCGACGTGGCCGCCACCGGCCGCCGCCGCACCGCGACGCTTCGTCGCGCGCCGAAGCACCGCGCCGCGATCGCGCGCTACGCTTGGCCCACGATGACCTCGCCTGAACCGCGCTTCGCCCGCCTCGCCGCGATGATCGGCGACCCGACCCGTGCGCGCATGCTCTCGGCGCTGATGGGCGGCGAGTGGCTCGCGGCCGGTGAACTCGCGGCCGCGGCCGGCGTGACCGCGGCCACCACCAGCGCGCACATCGCCAAGCTGCTCGACGCCGAACTGATCGTGCTGCGCACGCGAGGCCGGCACCGCTACCTGCGGCTGGCCGGTGACGACGTGGCGCGGGTGCTCGAGTCGCTGTCGTTCGTGGCCGAGCGCAGCGCGCACGCCGACAAATGGTCGCGCGGCGCGTACCGGCCGCTGAAGGTGGCGCGCACCTGCTACCGGCACATCGCCGGCGAACTCGGCGTGGCGCTGTGCGACGGGCTGCTGGCGCGCGGCACGCTCGCGCCGTGCGACGGCCACTTCACGCTCAGCGATGCAGGCCGTGGCGAACTCGGGGCGCTCGGCGTGGCGTTGCCTGGCGAGAGCGGCGCGCGCCGCGTCGCGCACGCCTGCTTCGACTGGTCGGAGCGCCGCGACCACCTCGCCGGCAGCCTCGCGACGAGCCTGCTCGACCACGGCCTCGCGCACGGCTGGTGGCGCCGCCAGGCCGGCTCGCGCGCGCTGCAGCTGTTGCCGCCGGGCAGCGCCGCGCTCGCGCCTTGGCTCAGACGCTGAAGCGCGCCGCGCCACCGGCGCGCCAGCGCGCGTGGCCGTCGCGGCGCAGCACGCAGGCCGGGCACGCGCCGCAGCCGTAGCCCCAGGCGTGGCGCTGCGCGCGCTCGCCGAGGTAGCAGGTGTGGGTGTGCTCGGTGGTCAACTCGACCAGCGCGCTGTTGCCGAGCCGATCGGCCAGGGCCCAGGTCTGGGCCTTGTCGAGCCACATCAGCGGCGTCTCGATCGTCATCGGCGCGGCGATGCCGAGGCTGATCGCGACCTGCAGCGCCTTCAGCGTGTTGTCGCGGCAATCGGGGTAGCCGGAGAAATCGGTCTCGCACATGCCGCCGACCAGCACGCTCAGCTCCCGCCGGTGCGCGAGCGCCGCGGCGAACGTGAAGAACAGCAGGTTGCGGCCGGGCACGAAGGTGTTCGGCAGGCCGTTCGCGTCGAACTCGATCGCGCGCGCGTCGGTGAGCGCGGTGTCCGAGAGGCGGCCGAGCACCGCGAGGTCGAGCACGTGATCGTCGCCGAGGCGCGCGGCCCACGCGGGGAACGCGCTGCGCAGCGCCGCCAGCACGCGCGGCCGGCAGTCGAGCTCGACGCGATGGCGCTGGCCGTAGTCGAAGCCGATCGTCTCGACGTGCGTGTAGCGCTCGAGCGCCCAGGCCAGGCAGGCGGTCGAATCCTGCCCGCCCGAGAACAGCACCAACGCCTTCCTGACAGCCCCCCGCTCGGCGGGTACGCCAAGCGACCCCCCGTGGGGGTCCGGGCCGGCTTGGGAGCGGCCCGGCGCTCGGCCCGGCGAATCCATCGCCTCAGCCACGCACCTCGCCGTGGCCGAGCACGATCCACTTCAGCGACGTGAGGCCCTCGAGCCCAACCGGCCCGCGCGCGTGCAGCTTGTCGGTGCTGATGCCGATCTCGGCGCCGAGGCCGTACTCGAAGCCGTCGGCGAAGCGCGTCGACGCGTTGACCATCACGCTCGCGGAATCGACCTCGCGCAGGAAGCGCATCGCGCTCGCGTGCGAGTCGGTCAGGATCGCGTCGGTGTGGTGCGAGCCGTAGCGGTTGATGTGCGTGATCGCGTCGTCGAGGCCGGCGACGACCTTGACGCTGATGATCGGCGCGAGGTATTCCTCGGCGTAGTCCTGCTCGGTGGCCGGCGCGGTGCGTGCGTTCGGCACCCCGCGCAGCAGCGCCAGCGCCGCCGCATCGCCGCGCATCTCGACGCCCTTGGCCGCGAAGATCGCGCCGAGGCGCGGCAGGAACGCGGCGGCGATGTCGGCGTGCACCAGCAGCGACTCGGCCGCGTTGCACGGGCTGACCTTCTGCGTCTTCGCGTTGTCGGTGACGCGCAGCGCGAGTTCGAGGTCGGCGCTCGCGTCGACATAGACGTGGCAGTTGCCGTCGAGGTGCTTGATCACCGGCACCTTGGCCTCGCGCGCGATGCGCTCGATCAGGCCCTTGCCGCCGCGCGGGATGATCACGTCGACGGCGTCGGGCGACGCGATCAGCAGGCCCACCGCGGCGCGGTCGGTCGTCTGCACCAGCTGCACCGCGTCGCGCGGCAGGCCGGCCTCGGCGAGCGATGCCTGGACGATCTGCCACAGCGCGAGGTTGGAGTGGATCGCCTCCGAGCCACCGCGCAAGATCGCCGCGTTGCCGCTCTTGATCGCGAGCGACGCGGCCTCGATCGTGACGTTCGGGCGGCTCTCGTAGATCATGCCGAACACGCCGAGCGGCACGCGCATGCGGCCGACCTCGATGCCGCTCGGGCGCTGCGCGAGGCCGCTGATCTCGCCGATCGGGTCGGGCATCGCGGCGATCTGCTCGCAACCTTGCGCGACCGTCTCGATGATCTCCGGCGTGAGCCGGAGCCGGTCGACCAGCGGCGCGGCCAGGCCGGCGCGCACGGCCGCGTCGAGATCGAGCGCGTTGGCGCGCGCCAGCGGCTCGCCGGCAGCGCGCAGGCGGCGCGCGAGGGCGAGCAGCGCGGCGTTCTTCGCCGCGGTCGGCGCCGCGGCCATGTGCGCGCTCGCCGCGCGCGCGGCGCTGCCGAGCTGGGCGATGATGGCGGGCAGATCGGTCGGGGTCATGCCGCGATTGTCGCAAACGGCGCCGATGGCGGCGCGCGTGTGGGCGCGGCGGCTACGCGACTACTGGCGGCGGTCGGCGTCGCGCAACTGCGCGCACTGCGGGTGGCTCCACCAGCGCTTCGCGTCGCATTGCTGCTGCATGCAGCGGTACAGCGCGAACTCGGTGCGGCCGGCGCAGACGGCGCGTGGGCTCGGCGCTTCGGTCGGCGTGCGCTCGGTCGTCGCGGCGGTGCGCGTCGTCGAGCGGCGATCGGCCGCGGGCTTGGTGGTGCGTTTCGAGGCGGCTGGTGCAGCAGCGGCGGTGGCCGCGGTCGTCGCGGCGGTCTCGGCCGGCGGCGCGGCGGTGGGCGCTG
>DATMIN010000261.1:0-4457 GCA_035554275.1 Burkholderiaceae bacterium | reverse complement strand
TTGCCGCAGATGCCGTGCACCGAGGGCGGGGCGCCGGTCACGATCGACAGGTTGTTCGGGTTCGTGAAGCTCGGGATCACGCAGTCGGCGATCAGCGCCGTGCCTTCGGCGAGCGTGCGCGCGAGCCACGGCGTGCGGCCGTGCGCGACGGCCTGGGCCAGGTAGTCGGGCTCGCAGCCGTCGACGCAGACGACGACGGTCGGCTGCTTCGGCACGGCGTAGCGGCGCTGATTGACGTGGATCATGGCGCGGCCTTGTGCAGCGGCTTCGGCGCCGCGGGCAGGGCCGGGCGCAGCGGGTGGTTCTTGATCATGCGTTCCTTGCTCTCGATCACGTGGTCGTGCATCGCGCGGCCGGCGGCGGCGGCGTCGCCCGAGGCGATCGCCTTGACGATCTGGCGGTGCTCGCCGACGGAGATCGGCATCAGCGCGCCGCTTCCGAGGTTCAGGCGCCGGAACAGGCTCAGCTCCTTGATCAGTTTGCGGTAGATCGCGGTCAGCTTGGCGTTGCCGGCGAGCTCGACCAGCCGGTCGTGGAACTGCAGGTTGAGCAGGTGGTAGCCGGGCGCGTCTTTCGTCTTGACGGCGTGCTCCATGCGCTCGACCAGGGCGCGCACCTCCTTCAGCTGCACCGGCGTGATGCGCTCGGCGAGGCGCCGGCCGACGAACTCGTCCATCGCGGCGCGCAGGTCGAAGATCTCGATCGCCTCGTCGACGGGCAGGTCGCGCACGAACACGCCGCGGTTCTTCTCGGTGCGCACCAGGCCGGCTTCCTCGAGCATGCGAAAGGCCTCGCGCAGCGGCCCGCGCGAAACGCCGAGCCGGGCGGCCAGCGCCATCTCGGTCAGCCTGGCGCCGGGGGCGAGCTCGCCCGAGAGGATCATCCGTTCGAGCTCGCCCTGCACGACGCTCGTCAGCGAGCTCGTCTGCAGCAGCGTGATCGTCGGATGGGGGGCCAGCGTGGCACTCATGGATGACGAGTAGATGACAGCAACTGGCGATTGTCAACAATTTTCAGGAAACAGTTGACGACAGTTTCACGCCGACCCTAGACTGGGCATGCGGCTTGCACGCCGCCCGCCGTTGCCTCGATCATCCCGCGCGACCCGCGCCGCCCACAGGAGATACGCATGACCCCGGCTTCCCTCAAACCGATGCTGGCCGCGCTGGCGCTGCTCGTGTCGACCGCGGCGTTCGCGCAGAAGACGCAGCTCACCGTCTACACCGCGCTCGAGACCGATCAGCTCAAGGCCTACGAGGCCGGCTTCACCAAGGTCAACCCCGACATCGAGATCAAGTGGGTGCGCGACTCCACCGGCGTGATCACCGCCAAGCTGCTCGCCGAGAAGGCGAACCCGCAGGCCGACGTGGTGATGGGCGTGGCGGCCTCGAGTCTGGCGCTGCTCGACAAGCAGGGCATGCTGATCCCGTACGCGCCGCTGAACCTCGACGCGATCATGAGCCAGTACCGCGACAAGAAGAACCCGCCGGCCTGGTTCGGCATGGACGTGTGGGGCGCGACGGTGTGCTTCAACACCGTCGAGGCGCAGAAGAAGAACCTCCCGAAGCCCGAGACCTGGAAAGACCTGACCAAGCCGATCTACAAGGGCCAGATCGTGATGCCGAACCCGGCGTCTTCCGGCACTGGCTTCTTCGACGTCAGCGCCTGGCTCACGCTCTGGGGCGACGACAACGGCAAGGGCGGCGGCTGGAAGTACATGGACGCGCTGCACGAGAACATCGCGCAGTACACCCACTCGGGCTCGAAGCCCTGCAACATGGCCGGCACCGGCGAGTACGTGATGGGCATCTCGTTCGAGTACCGCGCCAACACCAACAAGGCCAAGGGCGCGCCGATCGATCTGGTGTTCCCAAAGGAGGGCCTGGGCTGGGACCTCGAAGCGTTCGCGATCCACGCCGGCACCAAGAAGCTGGCGGCGGCGAAGAAGCTCGCCGACTGGGCCTCGAGCAAGGACGCGATGAAGCTGTACGGCAAGAACTTCGCGATCACCGCGACGCCGGGCGTGGCGGCGCCGCTCGCCAACGTGCCGGCCGACTACGAGGCGCGCCTGGTCAAGATGGATTTCACGACCACCGCCGCGAACCGCGAGCGCGTGCTGGCCGAGTGGAACAAGCGCTACGACGCGAAGTCCGAGCCGAAGAAGTGAACGTGGCGGAGGCTCCGCGGCGCCGGCGGGCGCCTTTGCTCTGGGGCCGCTCGGCGCAGCAGCCCGCCGCTGCCGACACGACCGGCGACTACCTGCGCCTCACGGGCATCCACAAGAGCTTCGGCGCGTTCCAGGCGCTGCGCGACGTCGACCTCGCGATCGCGAAGGGCGAGTTCGTCTGCTTCCTCGGGCCCTCGGGTTGCGGCAAGACGACGCTGCTGCGCATCATCGCGGGCCTGGAGACGCAGACCTCGGGATCGATCGCGCAGGCCGGGCGCGATATCTCGCTGCTGCCGCCGGCGCGGCGCGACTACGGCATCGTGTTCCAGTCGTACGCGCTGTTCCCGAACCTGAGCGTGGCCGACAACGTGGCCTACGGCCTGGTCAACCGCAAGGTCGCGCGGCGCACGATCGCGGCGCGCGTCGACGAGCTGCTGCAGCTCGTCGGCCTGCCCGGCAGCGGCGCGAAGTTCCCGGCCCAGCTCTCGGGCGGGCAGCAGCAGCGTATCGCGCTGGCGCGTGCGCTCGCCACCAAGCCGGGGCTGCTGCTGCTCGACGAGCCGCTGTCGGCACTCGACGCGCTCGAGCGCGTACGGTTGCGCCAGGAGATCCGCGCGCTGCAGAACCAGCTCGGCGTGACGACGATCATGGTCACGCACGACCAGGAAGAGGCGCTCGCGGTGGCCGACCGCATCGTCGTGATGAACCACGGCGTGATCGAGCAGGTCGGCACGCCGCTGCAGGTGTACCGCGACCCGGCCACGCCGTTCGTCGCCGATTTCGTCGGCAAGATCAACGTGCTGCCGGGCCGGCTGTTTCCCGGCCGCGCGCTGTCGATCGGCGCGAGCCGCTTCGTCTGCGAGCTCGACGCCGACGCCGAGCGCGACGTCAAGGTCTACCTGCGGCCGGAAGATTTGCTGGCTCGGCCGATCGCCGCGGGTGACGCGAACATCTTCACCGCCGACATCGAGAAGATCGAGTTCCTCGGCTCGTACTGCCACGTCAGCGTGCGCTCGGCCGAGATCGGGCCGCAACCGCTGATCGTTTATCTCTCGCTGAACTTCCTCGCCGAGCAGCGGCTCGAGGTCGGCAGCCGGCTGCCGCTGCGCGTGCTGCCGGAGCGGATGCGGTTCTTCTGATCGTGGGCTTCAACTTCTGTTCGCGTGTCTCATTGCGCTGTTCTCAGCGCGGCAAAGGCGCGGCCGGGCGGGCTGCTCCGCTTAGCTTCGGCGGTCCTCGCTGCGCTCGGACTGCCCTGCGCTGCTCGGTCTCGCGGCCCGTCGCCGAACTCGCTTCGTTCGCTGCGCTCACTACGCTCAAACATGCGGCGACAAGTCAGACCACGAAGCGCGCTGCGCGCGCGGGCCGCGAGCCCTGCGCTGCTCGGCGCCTCAGATGCGCTGCGCAGCCCGCCCGGCCGCGCCTTTGCAGAACCGTGGGTGGCTTTCGCGAGAAGAACCAAACGCTGCCCTCGCGGCAGGCGGCATCGGCTGCGGGCTCAGTGGGCAGCGACGAGAAGCGCAGGCTCGGGGTCGGCGCGCGCAGCGCGCATCCACGACTGACTCGTCGACACTGTTTGAGCGGAGTGAGCGCAGCGAACGCAGCGAGTTTGTCGACGCGACCCCGAGCCGATGCAGTGGAGTCGGCGCGCAGCGACGACCGCTGCCGTCTGAGTCCGTAGCCGATGCCGCCTGCCGCGACGCGCAGACCTCCGCTCGGAGGCATTGAGATGTCCGCCGTTCTGCCCCTGCCGAGCAAGCCCGCCGCGCTGCGCCAGCGCGCGCACTGGACCGATCGCGTCGCGCATGCGCTGATGATCGTGATCGTGCTCGCGCTGGTCGTGTTCCTCGCGCTGCCGCTCGCGACCATCCTCGTCAAGGCGTTGCAGGACGGCGACGGTGCGTTCGTCGGCCTGGCCAACTTCACCGGCTACCTCGCGACGCCGTCGCTGCTGACGTCGCTGTGGCACAGCGTGTGGGTCTCGGCGCTGGTGACGCTGATCACGCTGCCGCTGGCCTTCACGTTCGCCTACGCGCTGTCGCGCAGCTGCATGCCGCTGAAGGGGCTGGCGCGCACGATCGCGCTGGTGCCGCTGCTCGCGCCCTCGCTGCTGTCGGCGCTGTCGCTGATCTACTGGTTCGGCAACCAAGGGCTGCTGCTCGGCGCGATCCGCGCGCTCGGCTTCGACGGCATCTACGGCGCCGCCGGCATCGTCGTCGCCGAGTGCTTCGCGGTGTTCCCGCACGCGCTGATGATCCTCGTCACCGCGCTCGCACTCGCCGATGCGCGC
>DATMIN010000260.1:0-9279 GCA_035554275.1 Burkholderiaceae bacterium | reverse complement strand
CGGCTGCGCGCCGCCCCGGCGCTGCGCGCGATCGGCTGATCACCGCGGCGGCAACGCCGCGCCGGCCACCGCGAGCAGCGCTTCGAGCGTGGCCATCGTGTCGGCCTCGTGCAGCGGCTTGTCGTCGCGGATGCGCAGCATGCGCGGGAAGCGCACCGCGATGCCGCTCTTGTGGCGCGGGCTGCGGTTGATGCCCTCGAAGCCGAGTTCGAACACGAGCGTCGGCCTGACGCTGCGCACCGGGCCGAATTTCTCGAGCGTGGTCGCGCGGATCACCTTGTCGATGCGCGCGAACTCCACATCCGTCAGCCCCGAGTACGCCTTCGCGAACGCGACCAGCTGCAGCGCGTCGGGCGCCGCCGGCTCGCGCCGCGCGATCGCGTCGACGACCGCTTGCGCCTCGGCCGCATCGGCCGGCGCACGGCTCCAGACCGCGAACGTGTAGTCGGTGTAGACGCTGGCGCGGCGGCCGTGGCCGGCCTGCGCGTAGATCAGCACCGCATCGACGCTGAGCGGGTCGATCTTCCACTTCCACCACGTGCCATCGACCTTGGTTCGGCCGCTGCCGTAGCGCGCGTCGCGGTGCTTCAGCATGAAGCCCTCGACGCCGCGTGCGCGCGACGATTCGCGCAGCGCGGCGAGCGCGGCCCACTCGTCGCGCTGCTCGAGCGGCGAGAGCCGCAGGCCCGGCGCGCTCGCGAGCGCGTGCTCGAGCAGCGCCCGCCGCTGCGTCTGCGGCTCGTCGCGCCGGTCGACGCCGTCCCACTCGAGCAGGTCGTAGGCGATGAACGCGACCGGCGCGTCGGCGAGCACCTTCTTGTTCAGCGTCTTGCGGCCGATGCGCTGCTGCAGCAGCGCGAACGCGGCCGGCGCATCGCCCTTCCAGACCACGATCTCGCCGTCGAGCACGCTGCCGTCGGGCAGCAACGATGCGTGCGCGGCGATCTCGGGGAAGCGCTCGGTCACGAGCTCTTCGCCGCGCGACCAGACCCACACCGCGCCGGCGCGCTTGACGATCTGCGCGCGGATGCCGTCGTACTTCCACTCGACGAGCCAGTCGGCCGGCGGCCCGAGCCGCGCGTCGAATTCGGCCAGCGGCGCGTCGAGCTGATGCGCGAGGAAGAACGGGTACGGCTGCCCGGCATCGGCCGGCGCGTCGTCGGTCGACGCGATCAGGCGCGCATACCGTGCCGCATCGGGCTGCTGCTTCGCATCGGTGTAGCCCATCATGCGCTGCGCGACGCGCTTCGCATCGACGCCACTCACTTCGGCGAGCGCGCGCTGCACCAGCAGCTTGCTGACGCCGACGCGAAAGCCGCCGCCGATCAGCTTGGTCAGCAGGAAGCGCCCGGCCGCGTCGAGTTCGTCCCAGTAGGCCGCGATGCGCTGCGCCTGCTCCGAAGGCTCCGCGCCGCGCAGCGGCAGCAGGCGCTGCTCGACCCACTCGGCCAGGCCCACATCGCTCGGCGCGGCGGCCGGCGGCAGCACGTGCGCGATCGTCTCGGCGAGGTCGCCGACGGCCTGGTACGCCTCCTCGAACAGCCACGGCGCGATGCCGGCGCGCTCGCACGCGAGCGCGCGCAACAGCGCGATCGGCACCACCTGGCGCGGCTTGCCGCCGGCGAGGAAGTAGGTCGCCCACGCCGCGTCGGCGGCCGGCGCGGCGGCGAAGTAGCGTTTCAGCGCGTCGGTCTTCGCGCTGGTGGCGGTACTCGCGTCGAGCTCGTCGAACAGGCGCGCGAAGGCCTTCATGCGCTCGCCGACACCGCGACATCGGCGACTTCGGCAGCCTCGGCGCGCGCCTCCTGCTCGTCGCCGTACTCGGTGCTGAACGCGCCGGCCTGCAGGCCCTGCTCGGCGAGCCAGCGCACCATCACGCTCTCGTAGCCGTGCGTGACGATCACGCGCGAAGCGCCGGTGGCGCCGATCGCCCGCTGCAGCCCGGGCCAGTCGGCGTGGTCGCTGAGCACGAAGCCGCGGTCGACCGAGCGGCGCCGGCGGGCACCGCGCAGTTGCATCCAGCCGCTCGCGAATGCGTCGCTGTAGTCGCCGAAGCGCTTGGTCCACGCCGAGCCCTGCACCGACGGCGGCGCGATCACGAGCGCGCGCTTCAGCAGCGCCTTGTCGGTGACGTCGCTGGCGAGAAGCGTCTCGGGCAGCGCGATGCCAGCGGCACGGTACGCGCGGTTCAGCGGCTCGACCGCGCCGTGCACGACGATCGGCCCGATCGACGCATCGACGCCGGCGAGGATGCGCTGCGCCTTGCCGAAGCTGTAGCCGAGCAGCAGGCTCGCGCGGCCGGCGGCGGCGTTCGCGGCCCACCAGCGGTCGATCTCGGCGAACACCTCGCGCTGCGGCGCCCAGCGGTAGATCGGCAGCCCGAACGTGCTTTCGGTGATGAAGCAGTCGCAGCGCACCGGCTCGAACGGCGTGCAGGTGGCGTTCGCCTCGCGCGCGTCGTCGGCCGCGCCGGCGACGAAGTAGTCGCCCGACGCGACCCAGACGCGCCCGCGCTGCTCGAGCCGCACCTGCGCCGAGCCGAGCACGTGGCCGGCCGGGTGCAGCGAGACGCGCACGCCGAAGTGGTCGACGCTCTCGCCGTACGCGAGCGTCTGCAACTCGATCGCGCCGAGCCGCGCGCGCAGCACGCCTTCGGCCGGCGCCGCCGCGAGGTAGTGCGCGTGGCCGGTGCGCGCGTGGTCGGCGTGCGCGTGCGTGATCACCGCGCGCTCGACCGGCCGCCACGGGTCAATGAAGAAATCGCCCGCTGGGCAGTACAGGCCCTCGGGGCGCAGCACGACCAGGTCGTCGATGGCATCCATGCGGCATCGTAGCGGCGGTGAATGGCGCGGCCGCGGGCTCGGCGCGATCGCCTACGATCGCACGCGGCGCACCCGACGCGCCACCGCCCGATGAACGACACCGCCCTCGCGCTCGACGCCGCCCCCGCCCGCTCGCCGTTCGACGACCCGATGTCGACCGCGCAGATCGTGTTCGGCTTTCGCGGCCGCGTGCCGCGCAAGGTGTTCTGGCTCTACGGCGTGCTCGGGCCGGTGCTGGCGTCGGTGATCGCGCAGATGCTGCTCGGCATCGTCGGCGTCTCGGAGCACCGCGCCGAGACGATCGCGACGCTGCTGGTGCTGTGGCCGTGCGCCGCCGTCAGCGCGAAGCGCTGGCACGACCGCGACCACTCGGGCTGGTGGGTGCTGATCTACCTGATCCCGCTGCTCGGGCTGCTGTGGACGCTGGTGGCCAACGGCCTGCTGCGCGGCAGCGTCGGCGCGAACCGCTTCGGGCCCGACCTGACGGAGTGGCGCTGATCGCTAATAGCGGTTGCGCGTCACGAACAGCGCGATGCGCATCATCGCGTAGGCGACCCAGTTCAGCCCGCGCGAGACCACGCCCCAGCGCGTGATCGCCCCGGGGGCGACGCGCCGGCCCTTCGCGATCGCATCGACGAGGCGCGCGCGCAGCGCGGCGGCGAACGCGTCGTCGCGAATGAACACGTTGGCCTCGCGCGCCAGCAGCAGGCTCAGCGGGTCGAGGTTCGACGAGCCGACGGTCGCCAGGCCATCCATCACCGCGACCTTGGCGTGCAGGAAGCTCTCGTCGTACTCGATGATCTCGATGCCGGCGTTCAGGAACACCGCGTAGACCGCGCGGCTCGCGTGGTACTGCATGAAGTATTCGTAGCGCCCCTGCAGCAGCAGCGTGATGCGCACGCCGCGGCGCGCCGCGCGCAGCAGCGCGCGCTGCAGCTGCACGCCGGGGATGAAGTAGGCGTTGGCGATCACGATCTCCGCGCGCGCCAGGCCGATCGCGAGCCGGTAATTGCCCTCGATGCTGCGCCGAAAGCGCACGTTGTCGCGCAGCACGAGCGCCGCCAGCGCGCCCTGCGCGGTGGCCTCGCCGAGCACCGGCGTGACGCCGCCCTTCATGCCTTCGTCGCGCATGTCGGTGCCGGCGTGCGCGGCCTCGAGCGCCGCGTGCAGCGCGCCGCCCAGGTCGCGCTCGCGCGCCAGCTGCAGGCGCGCCCACAGGCGCAGCATCGTGTCGTGCATGTCGGCCACGAGCGGGCCGCTGACGCGCACCGCGAAGTCGAAGCGCGGCTGCTCGAGCACGCCGTGCACCGGATCGTAAAAGTCGTCGATCAGGTTGATGCCGCCGCAAAAGCCCACCGTGCCGTCGACCACGCACAGCTTGCGGTGCAGGCGCCGCCAGCGCGTGGGCAGCAGCACGCGCCAGCCACGCGCCGGGTTGAACACGCGCCACTCGACACCGGCCTCGCGCCAGCGGCGCTGCCACTCGGGCGCCACGTCGCCGGTGCCGATGCCGTCGACGACGACGTGCACGCGCACGCCGCGCCGCGCCGCGGCCTCGAGCGCCTCGAGCAGCGGCACGACCGAGCCCGCGAACTCGGCCATGTAGGTCTCGAGCAGCACCTCGGCACGCGCCGCGCCGATCGCCTCGGCCATCGCCGGGAACAGCTGAACGCCGCCCTCGAGCAGCGTCAGGTGGTGGTCGGGCCGCAGGGCGCGCGTGCGGACCGGCGCCTTCATCGGGGCGCCTTCGGGCTGCGCCCTCCGGTATTCGCCTTGGGAACGGCCCGTCGGCTCACTGGAGTACCTTCGTGCTGCGCACTTCGGTATTCGCCCTTGGGGCGGCCCGGCGGGCTCATGCGAGCGTCAGCTCGGCGATCAGCGGCAGGTGGTCGGACATGCGCGCCCACGCCGCGCCGCGCGGCACCGAGGTCGACAGGCAGCTCAAGCCGCGCAGGTAAATCCGGTCCATCGAGAACACCGGCAGGCGCGACGGGAAGGTGTTGAAGCGCGCCGGCGGGTCGCCCGCCACCACCGCGCGCCGCAGGCCGAGGCCGCGCATCGGCGCGTCGAGCTTGGCGCCCCAGTCGTTGAAGTCACCGGCGACGATCAGCGCCTCGTGCTTCGGCACGCTGGCGGCGATGAACGTCGCAAGGCGCTCGACCTGGCGCACGCGGCTCGCATGCATCAGTCCGAAGTGGGCGACGATCGCGTGTACCAGCTCGCCGTTCCAGTGCACCGGCACATGCAGCAGGCCACGCTGCTCGAAGCGGTGGTCGGAGACGTCGTGGTGGCCGATGTCGCCGAGCGGCCAGCGCGACAGCAGCGCGTTGCCGTGCTCGCCGTGCGTCGTCGTCGCGTTGGTGCGGTAGGCGACCTCGTAGCCGTCGGGCGCGAGGTAGTCGGCCTGCGGCACGCGCGGCCAGCCGATCAGCGTGTCGGGGAATTTCCTCGCCTCGGCGCGGTTCAGGAACCGCACCTCCTGCAGGAACACGAGGTCGGCGTCGAGCGCCTCGACACCGAGCGCGAGGTTGTGGATCTCCAGGCGCTTGCGCGGGCCCACACCGCGCACGCCCTTGTGGATGTTGTAGGTCGCCACCCGCAGCACGTGGCCGGGGTGCTGGGTGCTCAGCGCGTGGGGGACGGTGGGGGCGCGCATCGGTCAGGCGAAGCGGGGCAGTTGCAAAATCGCCTCGGCGTTCGACGGCGAGAAGCAGCGGTCGGCGGCCTCGCGCCACGGCAGCCAGGCCAGCGCGACGTGCTCGCGCGGCGACAGCACGATCGGCACGGCGCGCGGCACGCGCAGGCCGAACACGGACTCGGTGTTGTGCGTCACGCCGGGAGCATAGCGGTGGCGCCACACCGGATAGATTTCGTAGACATTGGCCAGGCCCCAGCCGCGCAGCGCCGACATCGGCACGCCGGGCGTGGTGCCGATCGCGATGCCGGTCTCCTCGAACACCTCGCGCCGGGCGGTGTGCTCGGACGGTTCGCCGGCCACGTCCTTCGAGCCGGTGACGCTCTGCCAGAAACCCGGCGCGTCGGCGCGCTCGATCAGCAACACGTCAAGCGCGGCGGTGTGGATCACGACGAGGACGGATTCGGGGATCTTCCAGGGCGGGCGCGCAGCGCCAGTGCTGCTCAAACGCCGCTCACCACCGCATCCAGCGCGTCGCGAATCTCACCGGCGTGGTCGGCCAGCGATCCCACCGCGTCGCGCAGCAGCCGCGCGTCGATGCCTGCAGCGGCGTGCGGCAGCAACGCCAGTCGTTGGCCTTCGACCACGAACTGCGGCACCAGTCGCCGCGGCACGCCACCCGGCGCGTCGACGCCCACGCGCGACAACGGCATCGTCAACCGCACGCGCAAGGTGCTGAGCAAGGTGCTTTGCACGTCGACGACGAACGGGACGGCATCGCGCGAGCGCGGGCTGGGGTTCACGTAGACGTCGTATTGCGCCATCACCAGGTCCGAAACTCCTCGTTCCACGAGCCGTGCTCGTCGAAGTGGCGATTCTGTTCGTCAACCCAGTCCTTGTAGCGCTTGTAGAACTGCTTCGCATTGGCGATCGGCTCGCTCCGGCTCGCCAGCAGCAGGGCCTCGTAGTGCGCGACGGACATCACCACGCTGTGCCGCCGCCCGGCCTTCTCGATGAAAACGGGCTTGGACTGGGCCTGCTCGAGCACCTGCCCGAGTCGGTTCTTCGCTTCGGTGGCGGTGACGTTCATCGACGGCTCCGGCAGATTTCCATGTTGGCCATTTTAGCCACCCTCGGCATCAGCGCTGTGACGGCAGCAGCGTCAGGCGCCCGCGCCCTGCACGTTGCGCAGCCGGATGTGCAGCTCGCGCAGCTGCTTCTCGTCGACCGCGCTCGGCGCGTTCGTCAGCAGGTCCTGCGCGCGCTGCGTCTTCGGGAACGCGATCACATCGCGCAGGCTCTCGGCGCCGGTCATCAGCATCACGAAGCGGTCGAGGCCGATCGCGATGCCGCCGTGCGGTGGCGCGCCGTACTGCAGCGCGTCGAGCAGGAAGCCGAACTTCGCCTGCGCCTCCTCGGCGTTGATCTTGAGCGCGCGGAACACCTTGCTCTGCACCTCTTCGCGGTGGATCCGGACCGAGCCGCCGCCGAGCTCGATGCCGTTGAGCACCACGTCGTAGGCCTTCGCGATCGCGCTTCCGGGGTCGGTCTCGAGCAGGTCTTCGTGACCGTCCTTCGGGCTCGTGAACGGGTGGTGCACCGCGCTCCAGCGCTGGCCGCCTTCGTCGTACTCGAACATCGGGAAGTCGACCACCCACAGCGGCTCCCACTCGCCCTGCACGAGGTTGCGCGCGCGGCCGAACTCGCTGTGGCCGATCTTCACGCGCAGCGCGCCGATCGCATCGTTGACGACCTTGGCCTTGTCGGCGCCGAAGAACAGCAGGTCACCGTCCGCAGCACCGGTGCGCTCGAGGATCTGCGCGAGCGCCGCGTCGTGCAGGTTCTTCACGACCGGCGACTGCAGGCCCTCGCGGCCCTTGGCCACGTCGTTGACCTTGATCCACGCCAGCCCCTTGGCGCCGTAGATCTTGACGAACTCGGTGTACGCGTCGATCTCGCTGCGGCTCATCTCGGCGCCGCCGGGGATGCGCAGCGCGACGACGCGGCCGCCCACCATTTGCGCCGGGGCCGAGAAGACCTTGAAGTCGACGTCCTTCATCACCTCGGTCAGCTCGGTGAACTCGAGCTTGACGCGCAGGTCGGGCTTGTCGGAGCCGTAGCGGTGCATCGCGTCTTCGTATTTCATCACCGGGAACGCCGGCAGCGCGACGCCGATCGCGTGCTCGAAGGTGCTGCGGATCATGCCCTCGAACATCGTGCGGATCTCTTCCTCGGTGAGGAACGAGGTCTCGATGTCGATCTGCGTGAACTCGGGCTGGCGGTCGGCGCGCAGGTCTTCGTCACGGAAGCACTTCGTGATCTGGTAGTAACGATCGAAGCCCGCCACCATCAGCAACTGCTTGAAGAGCTGCGGGCTCTGCGGCAGCGCAAAGAACATGCCGTCGTGCACGCGGCTGGGCACGAGGTAGTCGCGCGCGCCTTCGGGCGTGCTCTTGGTCAGCATCGGCGTCTCGATGTCGATGAAGCCGTTCGCGTCGAGGAACTTGCGCACCTCCATCGCGACGCGGTAGCGCAGCATCATGTTGCGCTGCATCGCCGGGCGGCGCAGGTCGAGCACGCGGTGGGTCAGGCGCGTCGTTTCCGACAGGTTGTCGTCGTCGAGCTGGAACGGCGGCGTGATGCTCGGGTTCAGCACCTCGATCTCGAGGCACAGCACCTCGATCTTGCCGCTCGTGATGTTGGCGTTGACGGTGCCGTCGGGGCGCGCACGCACCTTGCCGACGATCTTCAGGCAGAACTCGTTGCGCACCTCTTCGGCAATCGCGAACATCTCGGCGCGGTCGGGGTCGCAGACGACCTGCACGATGCCTTCGCGGTCGCGCAGATCGATGAAGATCACGCCGCCATGGTCGCGGCGGCGGTGGGCCCAGCCCATCAGGGTCACGGTCTGGCCCATCAGCGCTTCGCTGACCAGGCCGCAATAGCTCGTTCTCATCGGATCACTCCGCTGCCCAGGGGCAGCCATGTTTCGGTGGGGACGCGCCGGGTGCGGCGCGTCGTCATCGGGGTGGCGCTGGAGCGCGCGCTGGCGCGGGCTGGGCAGAGGCCGGGCCGCCCAGCCCCGTCAATTTCGGACCGGCTCGGCCGCAGCGATCACCGGCGCCGGCACGGCGTGCAGCGGCGGCGCGACGACGCCCATCGAGATCACGTACTTCAGGGCCTCATCGACGCTCATCTGCAGCGCGACCACATCGGCGCGCGGCACCATCAGGAAGAAGCCCGAGGTCGGGTTCGGCGTGGTCGGCACGTAGACGCTGAGGTAGTCGCCCGGCAGATGCAGCGCCGCCTCGCCGCCGGGCCGGCCGGTGACGAACGCGATCGTCCAGCTGCCCGCGCGCGGGTACTGCACCAACACCGCTTCGCGAAAGGCGTTGCCGCTGCTCGAGAACAGCGTGTCGGAGACCTGCTTGACCGAGCTGTAGATCGACTTGACGATCGGAATCTTCGTCAGCGCGCGGCTGCCCTGGCGCAGCGACCACTGGCCGACGATGTTGGTCGCGAACATGCCGGTCAGCAACAGGCCAAGCAGCATCACGATCACGCCCAGGCCGGGGATCCTCAGCAGCAGATCGATCAGCGGCTCGGCAGCGGCCGGCAGGATCGCGCGGCCGGCGTTCAGCAACCAGCCGAACACGCCGTCGAGCAGGCCGAGCGCGGCCTGCAACACCCAGATCGTGACGGCGAGCGGGAGCCAGACCAGCAGCCCGGCGATCAGGTATTTCTTCATGGCGACGGGCGATGCGCGTCGCTCACTTCGGGGTCGACGGCGCGGCGCTCGCCGGTGCCGGCGCGCTCGCGGCG
>DATMIN010000259.1:0-2926 GCA_035554275.1 Burkholderiaceae bacterium | reverse complement strand
CGTCGCTGAAGCTGCGCGGCCTGCCGATGGCCGATGGCGGCAAGCCGTTCGAGATCGACGGCGTGGTCGGCGGCAGCACGCAGATCTCCAACGGCGCCGGGAAGCTGACGCTCGAATTCACCGGGCTGCGCGTGATCAATGTCGAGAACCTCGGCGGTAGTTCCGCCGCGGGGGGCGGCACCGATGTCCGCAAGGTCGACCTCGTCAGCACGCTTGGCGAACACCTCGGCTCGGGCGCGAAGCGGAACAACAAGAAGGAACTGCGCAACGTCGGCCCGTCGATCAGCTACAAGCTGCGCGACGCCGCCGGCCAGGCGCGCGAGTTCAACAACTACATGCTGCCGGTCGAGCTCGACGGCCAGCGCGTCTTCCTCGCCGGCGCGCGCGACAAGCCCGACCAGGAGATGCGCTACCTGCGCATCCCCGCCGACGACCAGGACGGCATCGACGGCTGGGCCCGCCTGCGCGCCGCGCTCTACGACCCTGCGCTGCGCACCCAGGCCGCGGCACGCTACGTCAAGCTCGCCACGCCCGCCGACAAGCCCGAAATGGCCGCGCAGCTCACCACCACCGCCGAGCGCGCGCTCGCCCTCTTCGCCGGCGCCGACGCCGGTCGCCCGAGGCAGGAGCCCGCGAAAGACGGCGCCGACCCGAGCAAGCCGCCGGGCGGCCTGCAGGCGATCTCCGACTTCATCGAGTCGAGCGTGCCCGAGGCCGACCGCGCGCGCATCTCCGAGGTGCTGCTGCGCATTCTGAACGGCAGCCTGTTCGAGCTGCTGAATCTCACGCGCGAGAACGCCGGCATCGCGCCGCTCACGCCCGACGACAAGACGCAGGCGTTCATGACGCAATCGGTGCTGTCGCTGTCCGACAGCTTCTACTACCCGGCGCCGGTACTGTTCGAGCTGGCCTCGTTCAAGCAGGTGCAGGCGAGCGTGTTCCAGGTGGCGCGCGCGCCGGGCAAGAAGCTCGTGTACCTGGGCGCGGCGCTGCTGATCATCGGCGTGTTCGCGATGCTCTACATCCGCGAGCGGCGGCTGTGGGTCTGGCTCGTGCCGACCGCGACCGGAACCAAAATCACCACCGCGATGTCGACCACGCGCCGCACGCTCGACGCGGATGCCGAGTTCGAGCGCCTGAAGCGCCAGCTCCTGAAGGAAGCCTGATGAACACCACGACGATGCAGACCGCCACGCTGGGCCGCGCCTCGGGCCCGATCGGCTTCTTCTCGGGCCGCTCGTGGTTCGACTGGCTGTTCGCCGCGCTCGTGCTGAGCGGCGGCGTGTACGCGTTCTCGCACTACCTCGGCGCGATGGACTACTACGAGAAGCTGATCCTCGTCGGCGCGCTACCGGTGGCGATCCTGCTCGGCTGGTTCTGGGGCTCGCTGCGGGTGCTGATGATCGGCGTCGCGGCGGCCGCGCTGCTGGCGATCTCGCTCTACGAACGCCAGCTCGACGGCTTCGGCGCCGATCTGGCGCAGGCCGACAAGGTCTTCATGCTGAAGTACTTCCTGTCGAGCCAGAGCGCGATCATGTGGATGAGCGTGCTGTTCTTCATGAGCACCACGTTCTACTGGATCGGCTTCGCGGCCAAGACCGAGAACAACGCCGCGGTGCGCATCGGCTCCGGGCTCGCGTGGGCCGCCGTGTTCATGGCGCTGACCGGCACGATGGTGCGCTGGTTCGAGAGTCACCAGATCGGGCCCGACATCGGCCACATCCCGGTGAGCAACCTCTACGAAGTGTTCGTGCTGTTCTGCTGGCTGACCTCGCTGTTCTACCTGTACTACGAGCAGCACTACAAGACGAAGTCGTTCGGTGCGTTCGTGATGCTGGTGGTCAGCGCCGCGGTCGGCTTCCTGATCTGGTACACGGTGGCGCGCGAGGCGAGCGAGATCCAGCCGCTCGTGCCGGCCCTGCAGAGCTGGTGGATGAAGCTGCACGTGCCGGCCAACTTCATCGGCTACGGCAGCTTCGCGCTGTCGGCGATGGTGGCACTGGCCTACGTGCTGAAGAACGCCACGCCGCGCGCGCTGTGGATCGGCCTGATCGGCGTCCCGGCCGTCGTCGTCGGTCTGCCGCTGCTCGGCTTCGCGCTGTTCGGCAACCTGTCGACAGAGGGCTTCGGCTCGGTCGCGAAGTCAGGCCGCATGCTGAGCGGGCTGCTCGCCTTCTTCGCGGTGTCGATCGCCGCGCGCCGCTGGATCAACGTGCGCACGCCGAGCGCCGAGGTCGCCGACGACCTGATGTACAAGTCGATCGCGGTCGGCTTCGCGTTCTTCACGATCGCGACGATCCTCGGCGCGTTCTGGGCCGCCGAGGCCTGGGGCGGCTACTGGAGCTGGGACCCGAAGGAGACCTGGGCGCTGATCGTCTGGCTCAACTACGCGGCCTGGCTGCACATGCGGCTGATGAAGGGCCTGCGCGGCGTGCTGTCGGCGTGGTGGGCGCTGACGGGCCTCGTGGTCACGAGCTTCGCGTTCCTCGGCGTGAACATGTTCCTGTCCGGGCTGCATTCGTACGGCACGCTCTAGGAGCCTGGGCGGCAGAGAGCCGGGCCCGCGTTGGGCCTGCAAGGGGCTGCAGGCAAGGCGCGAGGCGCTGCCCAGGCTGGCCGCCTGGGCAAGCCGAGCAACGCCGCATGCGGCCCCTTGCAGGCTCAACCCGAAGGGCCGGGGCGATATGCCGTGCCATCCTTCGTTGCCGGCTCGTTGTGTGGATCGCCACACCGCCTCGCCGCCGCCTCGTCTGGCACGGCATCTCGCCCCGGCGCGGGCCCGGCTCTCTGCCGCCCAGGCTCCTCATATGGTCGCCAACGTCAATCTGACTGAATGAAGTTCGTCGTTGTCGAGGATGAGATCGATGGAGTGATGCGACGCGAGAGATGCAGCGACGATGAATCAGACTCATATCCGCGGATTGGT
>DATMIN010000258.1:0-3240 GCA_035554275.1 Burkholderiaceae bacterium | reverse complement strand
CACGTGATCAACCTGCTCGACCCCGATGCGATCGTGCTGGCCGGCGGCGTGTCGCGCCTGCCCGGCCTCGTCGATGCGGTCACCGGGCAATGGGCGGCGCACGTCTTCGGCGCCGGCCCGGACGAGCCGGTGCGCACGCGGCTCGCGACCAGCGTGCATGGGGACTCCTCCGGCGTGCGCGGCGCGGCCTGGCTGTGGCGCGACTGATGCGCGACTGACGCGTCGCAGGTCAGCGCCCACGCGCCGCCCGTCACCGATCACTGCGGCTCGAGCGCGGCAATCCGCCGTCCATCGCACGCCGCTCGCACCGGCCCGCGGCGTTTCCTAGAGTTCACTTCAGCACGGTGCAGTTGCCGTGCGCTTTGAAGTCAGGAGCCCGCCATGATCGACCGCCTCTTCACCGCCCTGCTGACGTTCGGCACGCTCGTGTGCGGCACGATCGCGATCGCTTCCGCGATGGTCGAGGGCGACTTCCACACCGCCGTCGCAACGACGCCGGTGATCCACGTGATCCAGCCCGAGCACGTGGTGATCGTCGGCCAGCGCGCCGCACGCGACACCACGCTCGCGCAGGGCGACGCGAGCGAGACGGGCGACACGCCAGTGGCGCTGCGCTGAACCTGCGCAGGGCGCCGCCGCTCAGGCGCCGGGCCGCGCGACCCGCGCCGCCAGCACCTGCGCCAGCGCGTCGGCGCTGTCCTGCAGATGCGCGCGCGTGTCGGCGCTCGCGCCACCGCGCTGGTTCGCTGCGTTCAGGCGCGCGAGCAGCGCGGTCGCCTGGGCACGCACCAGACTGCGCGCATCGGCGCGGCCGGCGCCGCCCGGGCGCAGCAGCAGCCCGGTCAGGCGGTTCAGGTGCTCGCGCTGCAGCGCGCGGCGCGGCGCGGGGATGTCGAGCGCACTGCCGCTGCTGTCGATCTCGCTCCAGATGTCGCGGCCGAGGCGGTCGTACAGCTCGGTCAGTTGGAACGCGTTGCTGCGCACCGCGACCTTGCCCTGGCTGTCGAGGATGCGCGCGGCGACCTCGTCGCTCAGCAGCTGCGTCAGCAGCGCGCGCTGCAGGTCGAGCACGCGCTCGGGCACCGAGTAGTCGGTCGCGACCACGAGGCCCGGCGCGCCGCCGCCGCGGATCGCATCGAGCCGCTCCTGGAAGTCGGGCGCGAGGCGCCGCTGCAGCGCCGCCGAGACCGGCAGGCTGTCGGCCGCGAACAGGCCGCGCGCGATCTGGTCGAGCGCCTCGCGCTGCTCGGCCGCCGGCACCGGCTGCAGCGGGTCGCGGCCGGAACCCGGGTGATCGCGCAGCGTGCGCACGCCGCCGATCTGGCGTGCCAGCACGCCGGTCGAGCGCGCCACGTCGTTGACGGCGTAGTTCAGCGAGCGGCGCAGCACCGCGTAGTCGCGCTCCGGCGGCAGCGGCCGCGACTCCTGGCGCTTGAACAGGTCGCGGGCGATCGCGAGGCGCTTCTTCGCGAACGCGAGCGGGTCGTTGCCGAGGTCGAACTGCAGCGCGTCGGGGTCGATGCCGAGGAAGTTGTCCTCGTCGGTGCCATAGGCCAGCTCGGGCTCGTTGCTGCGCGCGGCGATGCGCTCGAGCGCCGCCTTCTCGTCGGCCGCCGCGAGCGGCCGGTAGGCGTACTCGATCGCCCAGTAGTCGTACGGGCCGAGCGTGGTCTGGTACGGCGCGACCCGCGGCGCGCCGGGCGCGGCCAGGTTGATCGGCGCGTACTCCATCACCGAGCCGGTCAGCGCGTGGGTGCGCGTGAACTCGGGGTCGGAGAGCTGCGCATCGGTGAACGCGCGCGAGGCGCGGAAGTTGTGGCGCAGCCCGAGCGTGTGGCCGACCTCGTGCATCGTCGTGTCGCGCAGGTAGGCCTGCACGAACTGATCGGCCTCGGGGCTGTCGGGGTCGAGTTCGCCGCGCGCGGCGAGCACGTCGAGCGCGTAGCCCATCTGGTCGGCAGCGTAGTCGGCCTGCGCGCAGGCACGCAGGTCGAAGCCGTCGCCGCTCGCGGCGCCGCCGAACTGCATCATCCGCGCGAACTCGGCGGCGCTGCTGCCGAGCACCTGCGAGCGCGCGCTGCGCACGTTGCGCGACGACAGGCTCTCGATGCCGATGTTGGCCGCCAGGATCTCGCCGCTGCGCGGGTCGACGTGGCTCGGCCCGATCGCGCCGAACACCGGCGCCGCGTTCGTCATCCAGCGCACCGAGGCGCCGCTCTCGAGCGTGTCGAAGTCGCCGTCGTCGGGCTGGATCTTGACCTGGATCGCGTCCTTGAAGCCGATCTTCTCGAACGCCTTGTTCCACTCGAGGATGCCGGCGCTGATCGTGTCGCGGTACTTCAGCGGGATCGTCCGGTCGAGGAAGAAGACGATCGGCTTGACCGGCTCGGAGAGTGCCGCCGCCGGGTCCTTCTTCTCGAGGCGCCAGCGGTCGACATGGCGCACGACCGGCGTGCGGTTCAGGTCGTCGCTGAAGTCCCACTGCGACGAGGTGAAGTAGCCGACGCGCGAATCGGCCTCGCGCGCAGGCATCGGCTCGGCCGGCAGCGCGGCGAGCGAGTAGTGCGCGGTGACGAACAGGCTGCGCGCATCGGGCACGGTGCGCGGCACCGTCGGCACCGGCGCGCCGGGCGGCGTGCCCGGCTGGCGCACCGCGATCGAGCCGGTCGCGAAATGCTGCATCACCTGCAGCGACACGACCTGCGGCCGCGCCCGCAGCGCCGTGATCGCCGAGTTGCGCGCATCGAACGCGTAGCCCTGGCGGTAGGTGCGCTGCAGGTTCATGCCGACGCCGAGCATGTCGTTGACGAACAGCGCGTTCGCATCGACCAGCACCGCCTTCGAGCCCGGCTCGGGCTGGCTCGCCACCGGCGTGCTCGCGAGCAGGCTGGGCGAGAACGCCGCTGCCACCGCGCGCCCTTCCGGCGTGCCGGCGCGGGCGGTGAACTCGGTGTTGCGCGCGATCATCTGCACCTGGTTGTGGATGCGCCGGAACTCGACGATGTGCTGGTCGTCCATCAGCCCGCCGAACAGGCCCGCCTCGCCGATGCCGGTGGCGATCTTCGCGGACATGAAGAACGGCTTGTCGAAGTCGCCGGGCTTGAGCTCGATCCAGACCTTCTCGTCCTTCTGGTACAGCGTGAACAGGCCCTCGGTCTTCTTCGCGTCCTTGATCACGGTCGCATACGGCTGCGGGCTGCCCGGCGGCGCGGCGCCCGGCTGCGGCGTGCCGGGCGGCAC
>DATMIN010000257.1:0-15691 GCA_035554275.1 Burkholderiaceae bacterium | reverse complement strand
GGCTGGGCGTGGAGCAGTGATGCGAGACGGCGGTCGAACATCCCCGGACGAGTGACGGAAGGACTGAACTGGGTCGTTCGTCTTCAGAACTCGACCGACAACTTCCGCCCCCTATGCACATGTCCCGACTATGCACAGGTGACTCGGCGCTGGCGGCGCCGACCCTGCGGCGATGAGCCATTGAGGCCGGCGATGTCTGCGCATAGTTACAGCGTTTGCAGGAACCGCAGCAGCGAGTCCGGCGCCTTGTAGCGGCCCATCTTGGTGTCCGGTGCCTCCAGGCGTGCGAGCGCCTTCTCCTTCATCGCCAGGTCGGCCTCAACGTATCGATGGGTCGTTGTCGTGCTCTCGTGGCCGAGCCACAGGGCGATCACGTTGAACGGCACTCCCGACTGCAGCAGGTGCATGGCGCTCGTGTGCCTGAGCGTGTGCGGCGAGACGCGCTTGGTGGCCAGGCTGGGTTGCTCCGCCGCGGCGCGGGCCACCGCAAGGCTCAGGCGTTGCGTGACGTTCGATCTGCACATGGCCTGGCCGTCTCGGTTCGGCAGCAAGGGTGCCTCGCCGCGCAACACCGAGTTCAGCCGGAGCCAGGCGCGTATCTCAAGCACCGTGGACTTCCACAGTGGGATCGATCGCAACTTGCGGCCCTTGCCGTGCAGGTGCACGCAGGCGCCACCGTCCAGGATGACATCAACCACGCGCACGCCGATGATCTCGGAGACTCGCGCGCCAGTGTTGTAGAGCATGGCCAGCAGGAGGTGGTCCCGCTGCGAGGACCAGTTCTCGCCCGGCTGCCCGAGCACCGCCAGCATCTCCGGGCGTGTCAGGAAGCCCAGCATCGGCCGCTCGAAGCGCTTCATCGGGACCGCCAGCGCGCGCTCGATGTCGTGCAGCGAAGTGACGTCACGCCGACCGGCGAACTTCAGGAACGCTCGCAGCGCCGTGAGCCTCAAGTTGCGGCTGCGAACCGCGTTCTTGCGGCCTTGCTCCAGATGGTCGAGGAACGCCAGGATCAGTTCGGGGCGTATGTCGGCAAGCTGCATCGCCGTCGGCGCCTTGCCCAGCTTGTGGCTGGCGAAGCCCAGGAACAAGGACAGCGCGTCTCGGTAGCTCGCCACCGTGCGCGGACTGACCGCCCGCTGCGCGACCAGGTACTCGGTGAAGAACTGCTGGACCAGCGCCGGGAATGACGGAGGCGCCGGAGTGGGCGGCCTATTCATCGCCTGCCTCCGCTTGTGACATGAACGCCTCGAACCGCCCTGCGGCCAGCGCCATCAGTTCCGGCGCCGCCGAGAGATACCAGTAGGTGTTGGTCACCATCGCATGCCCGATGTAGGTCGACAACGACAGCATGGCTTGATCGATGTCCACGCCCTGGGCGTGCCATTGCATGATGCGTCGAACGACGAAGGTGTGCCTCAGATCATGGATGCGTGCGGCATGGTGCGAGCCGCGATTGGGCCAACCCAATTGCCGCCGCAGCTCACCGAAGACGCGATGCACCTGGCGGTCACCCAGTGGCAGACCATGCAGTCGCCCCCGGCTGCCAACGAAGAACGCGGTGTCATCGTCGTAGGACTCGCCCGCCAGGTCGCGCCTGAGGCGATATTGACGCAGCGCTTCGAGGGTGCTGGGATGCACAGGCACCTGGCGCGACTTGCCGAACTTGGTCAGGTGGATGCTCAGCATGCCGGTCTTGAGATCGACGTCAGCGTTCTTCAACGACAGCGCTTCGCTGATCCGCAGGCCGGTCGAGGCAATCAGCCCGAACAACGTCTCGAAGATGACGCCGCGAAGGCTGGACGCCGGGCCAAGCCGCCTGGCGCTGGCCAGCAGATCGATGATCTCTTGCTCGCTGTAGATGTGCGGCGCCTTGCGCTCCGGCATGCGCCCGAAGACTGTGTCATCGGGGACTTCGGTGTTGGGCTCGAACTGCTGCAGCCAGCGCACGAACGTACGCAGCCTCTTCAGGCGTCGCGCCCATGTGACCGGGTCAGTGCTGCCATGGCTGTCGCGTCGTGCCCAGTCCGTCATCACATCGATCGTCAGCGGTCCGCAATGACCTATCTCGTGGAGGTGGCGGGCAAAGCTGCGTAAGGTGCAGGCCTCGCTGCGCGCGGAGAACCCCAGACCATGGCGCTCGACCAAGAAGCGCTCGACACGCGACTTGAACGGCATGGCGGCGGCACTCATGACGCGCTCCCAGGCCACGGCATGGCCACCGCGGCAAGGCTGCGGCTGTCCAACTTGGCGTAGATCATCGTGGTGTTCAGCGACCGGTGGCGCAGCACGTCGGCCACCTCCTTCAATGACGACCCGCTGGCGAGCAAGCGGTTGGCCATCGTGTGGCGCAGCAGGTGCGAGCGCGTGTATGGCAACCCGGCACGCGCGTAGGCCTGGCGGATGGTGATGCGGATGAGGTCTGCGCCGATGGGGGCGTCGCGCGGGGCCACATTGCGCACGAAGATGGCGCGGTTGGTTGTCTTGGGGCGCTCCAGTTCCAGGTACCTGGCGATGGCCTCGCCGGTGGCCACGGGCAGCGGCAGGATGTCGACACGGCGGCCCTTGGTGTGGCGCAGCGTGATCGTGCCGGCATGCCAATCGATGTCGTCCAGGCTGAGCTGGGCGACTTCAATGCTGCGAAGCCCAAGATCGAGAGCGCAGCGCACGATGGCACACGCCCGCCGCATGGAACGGCAGGGGTTGTTGAGCGAGCCGACCAACTGGGCAACTTCTTCGTCGGTCAACTTCTTGGGCAGTGAAGACAGGGCCCAGTTGGCCGGGTAGGCCAGCGCGCCGATCAACCCGTGGACCAGATCTCCCAGTGAGGCGCGGTAGCGGAAGTAGCCGCGCAGCGATGACACGACAGATCCCGCACCGGCGGGCTTGCTGTGCAGCGCGGCCTGCTCGGCAAAGAAGCGACGGACGTGCTCGGGCGTGATGGCCTTGAAATCGACGGCGTCGCCATCGAAGCGCTCCGCCAGCAGCCGCCCTACGATCCTCAGCACCATGGCCCGGCTCTTCGGTGCGAGCCCGCGCACATGGTCCATGTGATCGTCGTAGCGGCGCAATTCCTCATCCACGGGCGTGGTGCTGACTGGTGGCTGCGCAATGGCACCTTGCGCGCGAAGTACGACGAGCAAATGCCCAAGCGCTGCGCTGTGATCGGCCCGGTCGTGCCGCGTGTGCCCAGTGCAAGCGCAACTCGGCAGGTGGTCGTCAAGGAATATGGCAACCGAAACTTCGTCGATCCTGGCCAGCGGCAGCCGCCGGGTGCAGACCCAGCGCGCGAAGTGCGTCACCTCAGCGACGTAGCTGGCGACGGTGTGCGCGGCGTACCTGCGCTCGGTCAGGTGACGCTTGAACGCAATGGCATGTGGCCCGATGGGGCTGGCCGCGAGCCAATCGACCTCGATGACGCGCGGGTGCTGAGCGGTATCCATGGTGATCTCCGGAAGTGGGATCACCAGTGCGCTCCGACGCCGAAACTATGTCCAGGTCAGCAAATGACCATCTCGCCGCATGCCGCGCCGATGCTGCCTCAGCGTCATCAGTGCCCAGTCACCTGTGCATAGTCGGGATATGTGCATAGGGGGCGCTATGGAGAGCTCTGCATAGCGACCCTGAGCCGACCCTCCAAACTGCGATGTCAACGCCCGAAAGCAGCCTCCCCGCTGCCACGTTTGATATGAGAGGGCGCATCGTGTAGGCATGGTGGCGAGTTGCTAACGCGATGGGCTCAGCTGCAAGCTGGTCGTTGATCGCCAGATGAAGCTTCAATCCATGTGGAGCTTGTCACAGCGGTGCGACAAACCGCGCTTCCTCTCTTGTGAACAAATATTTCATTTGGCATGCTGCGGTTCGATTCGGCAGACACATGCCGGAAGCATGGAGGGCAAACTCAAGAAGGTCCTAGCTGATGGCGGCACTCGCCATCAGCGGCGCGCCGCTGCCCAACTTGTGGCGGCGCGGCTTGCGAGGCACGTCCTTTTCCCATTCACCAGCTTGTTTACGCAAAGGCGAGAGACTCAAATGAAGTTGAAGCAGGTTTTGAAATCACTGTTCGTGGTTGCCACAAGCGCAGCGACGCTTGGGCTCGGCGGGTGCGCGGCCATGTACGTCGACGGCAATCAGCCGGAGACGAAAACCAGCGAGTTTCGCAAGCCGGCTCAACCGCCGGCTGTGCAGTTGGCATTTGAGTTCCAGACCAAAGGCGCGCCCAACGCTCGGGCCACCGAGTTCCTGAAAGCCAAGGTGAAGTCGCAGGTGCAAGAAAGCGGTCTGTTCTCTGGTGTCTCGGATGGGCCCGTGGGAAACTCAGGGCTGCTGACCATCACCGTGAACAACGTTCCGTTGACCGATGACGCTGCCTCGAAAGGCTTTGTCACCGGGCTGACATTTGGTCTTGCCGGTACCACGGTCGCCGACGGTTACGACGCAACACTGAGCTATTCCCCGCCGGCGGCAGCGGGGTCGGCGGCCACTCGTGTTCAGGCCAAGCACATCATTCACACCAGCCTGGGCACTGGATCCCCTCCTGCGAAAGCCATCAAGACCTCTGGCGCAGACGAGGCCGTGACACTCATGCTGAGACAACTGCTGAGCAAACTGCTCATCGACCTGTCAAAGGATCCCGGGTTTCCGGCAGGCCAGCGCATCACCAATGCAAGCCAAGCGGCCAAGCAGCTGTGACCGCACTTCCAGTTGCAAGACACGCCACCCGTCTGCTCGGGGGCCTATGCCTTGTCACGCTCGTGGGATGCGCCAGCGTCAAGCTCGACGCCACCAGCGCCTCTCCGCAGGTCCTCGAGCGGCTGCGTGGCAGTAATCTTCAACCAATGCAGGCGGGGCGATTCGCGCTCGCACCCGGCAAGCTACCTGAGATGGATCGAACGCTTGGCGGCCTCCGTGGAAGCTCCCTGACGCCTACCAAGGGCAGCTTCGCCCAACTGCTCAAGGACACCTTCATTGTCGAGATGACCGCCGCTGGGCTCTACGACCCGGAGGCACCGGTGACCGTTGAGGCGGATCTCACCGACAGCAAGGTGGACGCGGCGATCGGCACGGGGACCGGCAGGCTCGCTGCGCGGTTCAGGGTTCGGCGCGCCGGCCAAACGGTCTACGACAAGGAACTGGCGGTCGAAGCGACGTGGGAGTCATCGTTCATGGGCGCGGTGGCGATTCCCGCGGCGATGAATCAGTACCAGGCCATGTACAAGTCGCTCGTCCTCAAGCTCATCGACGATCCCGACTTCCGCAAGGCAGCAGGCCGCTGAATCTCCCAGCCTGCCGCGCGTCAAGCCAGTCAGACTCGCGGTGCCGTGGGCACCTCCGGGCGCACCGGTGAAGCAGCACACCGACGCGACGATCGACACCCGAAACGATTGCACCCGCAGCTCGGTGTTTGAGCTGCCACATCGCAGTCGTTTCTGGACGGCGGCTCATGGCCGATAGCAGGCTGTCGATTTGATGGGTAGTCAGTCGTCCGCAACCGCTGCATTGTCGAAGTTCTCCTCACTTGCGCCCCACGCCCAGCCGCAGGCGGGAAGTTGGCGGCGCGCCTGTGTGCCGCCGAGCAGCGTAGCGTAGCGGGGTCGGCGCGCTTGCGCGCCAAGCCTGCATGTTTGAGGGCCGTACCCGGCCCGAGTTTGCGGGCTTGCCCCCGTAGCGAGCAGCGCAGGGGGAGTCGGCGCAATGCGCCGACCGGCACAGTGAAGCGCCGACGGCTGCCCGCCTGCGGCTGCGCGCGCGCCGAAGGACCGCGGTCTTGAATGTCTCAGGCAGCCGCAGCCGGCGCGCCGGCGCGCCGGCGCAGCGCCCGCCAGCGGCCGAGCAGGAACAGCGCGATCGCCAAGTTCAGCAGGTTCCAGCCGATGCCGTTCAGGAACGCGGCGTGGTACGAGCCGGTCAGGTCGAACACCTTGCCCGACATCCAGCCGCCCAGCGCCATGCCGAACAGCGTGGCCATGATCACGGTGCCGACGCGCGCGCCGGCCTCGGCCGGCGGGAAATGCTCGCGCACGATGATCGCGTAGCTCGGCACGAGGCCGCCCTGGAACAGCCCGAACAGCGCCGAGACCACGTACAGCGACACGAGGCCGTCGAACGGCAGGAACAGCAGCAGCGCCACGCCCTGCAGCACCGAGCCGAGCAGCAAGGTGCGCAGCCCGCCGATGCGGTCGCAGATCGCGCCCGAGACGAGCCGGCTGACTATGCCCGAGGCGAGCATCAGCGACAGCATCTCGGCGCCGCGCGCGGCGCCGTAACCGAGGTCGCCGCAGTACGCGACGATGTGGACCTGCGGCATCGCCATCGCGACGCAACACGCCACGCCGGCGACGCACAGCAGCCCCTGCGCGGTGCCGAGCGACAGGCCGAACGGCCGCTGCGACGGTGTCGCGTGGCGGTTCGAGGCGGCGCTCGCCGCGCTCGGTGCATCGGGCAGAGGCGGCCGCGGCCGCAGCGCGAGCGCCAGCGGCAGCATCGTCAGGAAGCAGAACACGCCCAGGCCGATGTAGGTCGCGCGCCAGCCGTTCGTGGCGACGAAGTGCTGCACGACCGGCGGCCAGATCGCGCCGCCGAGGTAGTTGCCGCTGGCGCAGATCGCCACCGCGATGCCGCGCCGGCGCACGAACCACAGCGACGTGTCGGCGACCAGCGGCGCGAACGTCGCGGCGCTGCCGAGCGCGCCCATCAGCACGCCGTGCGCGAGCGCGAAACCGAGCAGGCTGCTCGCGTTGCCCGCGACGACGAAGCCCGCGCCCAGCCCGCACGCACCGAGCAGCACGACCCACATCACGCCGAAGCGATCGGCGATTCGGCCCATCGCGACGCCGCCGATGCCGAAGCCGACCATCATCAGCGTGTACGGCAGCGAGGCGTCGGCGCGCACCACGCCGAACTCGGCCTGCACCGAGGGCAGCACGACGGCGACGATGTACATCGCGCCGCTGCCGATCGTCATCAGCGCGAGCGTCGCGCCCAGGCGCGCCCAGGCGTAACGGGAGTCGGCCGCCGCAGGGCCGAAGACGACCGCGGTCAGGCGAGGTCCTTCTGGCGCTCCACCGTGCGCGAGACGATGCCGTAGGCGATCGCCTCGTCGGCACTCATCCAGTAGTCGCGCTCCATGTCGGCGGCGACCTTCTCGTACTTCTGGCCGGTCTGCATCGCGACCACGCGCGCCAGGCGCTCGCGCGCCTTGATGATCTCTTTGGCCTGGATCGCGATGTCGGTCGCTTGCCCGCCGGCGCCGCCGGCCGGCTGGTGGATCATGAAGCGCGTGTTCGGCAGGCACAGGCGGCGCTCCTTCGGCGGCGCGAGGAAGATGTGCGCGCCGGCGCTCGCGACCCAGCCGCTGCCCACCGTGGTGACGGGCGCGCGCACGAAGCGCATCACGTCGAAGATCGCGTCGCCCGATTCGACGTGGCCGCCCGGCGACGAAATGATCATCGTGATCGGCGCCTCCGAGTCTTCCGACAGCGCGAGCAGGCGCCGGCAGGTCGCGTTCGCGGTCTTGTCGGTGATCTCGCCGAAGACGAGCACGAAACGCGACTTGAACGACAGCTGCTCTTCGAGCTTGTCGATCTTGTCGTTCTTGGCGGCGGACTTGTCGTCGGCGGCGTCGAGGATGTCGGTCATGGGAACTCCGGATGCGTCCGAGCGCGGACGGATTCCAGGGAGTTTACGGCGCGGGCCGCAGCCCGCGCGTCAGCGCGGGATCAGGCCGCGCCGAGCAGCTGCGCGGCCGACTTCTCGTTCGCCTCGGCGGTCGAGATCATCTTCATCTGCGCCTCGAACTGGCGCGCCGCCGCGATCATCGAGACCATCGACTCGACCGCGCTGACGTTCGAGCCCTCGAGCGCGCCGTCCTGCACGCGCGCGGTGTCGTCGGCCGGCAGCGGGTTGCCGTCGGCGGCGCGGAACAGGCCATCGTCGCCGCGTTGCAGCGCCGCTTCGGGCGTGACGATCTTGAGCTTGCCGATCGTGCTGTTCTTGCCGTCGGTGCCCTTGGCGCTGACGGTGCCGTCAGCGCCGATGCTGACCGCCGCGTTCGGCGGCACCTGCAGCGGGCCGCCGTCGCCGAGCACCGGCAGGCCGCCGCGCGTGGTCAGCGTGCCGTCGTTGCTCACTTCGAGCGAGCCGCCGCGCGTGTAGGCCTCGGTGCCGTCGAGCGCCTGCACGCTGAGCCAGCCCTTGCCGCGCACCGCGACGTCGAGGTTGCGGCCGGTTGCGCTGACCACGCCCGGCGATGCGTCGTAGCCGGTCGTCGTCTCGAGCGAATAGACGCGCGTGCTCGCGCCGCTGCCTTGCACCGGCACGGCGCGGAACGCCTGCAGCTCGGCGCGAAAGCCCGGTGTCGAGACGTTGGCGATGTTGTTGGCGAGCGTGTCCTGGCGCTGCATCGTCGCCTTCGCGCCCGCCATCGACAGATAGATCATCCGGTCCATCGCGCGCCCTCAGTGGTTCAGCGAGATCAGCGCAGGTTGACCAGCGTCTGCAGCACCTGGTCCTGCGTCTTGATCGTCTGCGCGTTGGCCTGGTAGACGCGCTGCGCGGTGATCATGTCGACCAGCTCGCCGGTCAGGTCGGTGTTCGATTCCTCGAGCGCGCCGGCCTGCAGGGCGCCGAGGTTGCCGCTGCTCGGCGTGCCGACGGTCGGGTCGCCCGACGCGTAGCTGCGCGCCCACATGTTGCCGCCGAGCGGCGTCAGGCCCTGCGGGTTGCGGAAGCTCGCGAGCTCGAGCTGGCCGGCCGGCTTCGACTGGCCGTTCGAGTAGGTCGCCATCACGATGCCGCTCTTCTCGATCGTGACGCCGGTGAGCTGGCCGGCGGCGTAGCCGTCCTGCACCATGCTCGTGACGCCGAAACCGGAGCCGAACTGCGTCGCGCCGGTCACGTCGAGCGCGACGCCGGTGATCGGCAGCGTGATCGCACCATTGGCGTTGGTCGTCGACGGCACCGTGAACGGCACGGTCGCGAGCGGCGCGGTCGGCGTGCCGCCGTTGCTCGGGAAGTTGATCGTCGTCACCGGCAGCGGGTTGCCGCTGGCGTCGACGTTGACCGAGGTGCCGTTCGCGGTGGCGTAGACGTTCCAGGTGTCGGTGGCCGACTTCTGGAAGTAGTAGGTCAGCGCGACGTCCTGGCCCTTCGCATCGAACACGGTCACCGAGGTTGCATCGTTGTAGGTGGTCGCGTCGGTGAAGTCGATCTGCGGCGTGGTCGCGGGCAGCGTCGTCGCCTTGCGTGCGTCGAGGTTCATCTCGATCGTGACCTTGCCGGTCGGGTTCGGGTCGACGCCGCTGGTGGGCAGCTGCAGCGGCACCGCGGCGCCGGGCTGGATCGTGCCGTCCTTCGAGGCCGGGTAGCCGATCAGCTTCATGCCGGTGTTGGTGGTGATGAAGCCGTCCTTGTTGGCCTGGAACTGGCCGTTGCGCGTGTACAGCGTCGTGCCGTTGTTGCTGACCTCGAAGAAGCCGCTGCCGTTGATCGCCAGGTCGAGCGGGTTGTCGGTGGTGGTGATGTTGCCCTGCGTGAACTGCTGCGTCACGGCCTGCAGGTTCACGCCGATGCCGACGTTGGTGCCGCTGATCGCGGTCGCGTACATGTCGCCGAACTCGGCGCGCGACGCCTTCGCGCCGACGGTGTTGGCGTTGGCGACGTTGTTGCCGATCACCTCGAGGTTCTTGCTCGACGCGTTCAGACCGGAGAGACCTTGCTGGAAGCTCATGGGATGTTCCTTGCTGACTTCGTGGAATTCGTGCGGCGGCCGCGGCGCGGGCTCAGTTGATCGCCTTGACGGTGCTGTAGTCGACCGTGCCCGAGCGCGCGAGCTGCAGCTGCAGCGCGCTGCCCGAGGCGCTGACGGCGTTGACGGTGTCGCGCATCAGCGCGGTGCTCGCGAGCGCCGTGCTGCCGCTGGTGGCGGTGACGCGGAACGTCAGGTTGCTGGTGTTGTCGTAGCTGCCGGCGGGCCAGTCGAAGCCGTGCACGCCGCTGCTCTGCGCGCCGAGGTTGAGCGTGTCGACCACCTGGCCGGCGGGGCTCAGCAGCTCGACCTTGACGGCATCGGCGGCCGAGGTCAGCTCGAAGCCACCCTGGGCGACGCCGTCGGCGATGTCGAGCTTGTTGCCGGGCACGATCACGTTCTTGCCGACCAGCGAGGCGCCCTGCAGCGTCTGCATCTGCAGGAACTGGCTCGAGAGCTGCTGCACGCTGGTGTTGAGCGTCGCGATGCCGCTGACGGTGTTGATCTGCGCGATCTGGCTCGTCAGCTGCGCGTTGTCCATCGGGCTGAGCGGGTCCTGGTTCTGCAGCTGCGTGACGAGCAGCTTCAGGAAGCGGTCCTGGCTGCCCGGGTCGTCGGCGGCAGCGGTCGTCGTCGCGGCGGTGGTGCCGTTCAGGTTGCTCAGGGTGGCGTTGGAAATGGCGGCCATGCGGGCTCCTCGGGTTCAGGCGGCCATCACTGGCCGACCTGCAGGGTCTTGAGCAGCAGGCTCTTGGCCGTGTTCATGACTTCGATGTTGTTCTGGTACGAGCGCGAGGCCGAGATCATGTTGACCATCTCCTCGACCGCGTTGACGTTGCTGTAGGTGACGTAGCCGTCGGCATCGGCCGCCGGGTGCTTCGGGTCGTGCACGCGCCGGCCGGCGCTCTGGTCTTCGCTGATCGTGGAAACGCGCACACCGGCGCTGGTCGGGTCGTTCGGGTTCGCGCCCATCAGCGCGGTCTGGAACGTGACCTGGCGCGCCTTGTAGGGCTGGCCGTCGGGGCCGGCGACGGTGTCGGCGTTGGCGAGATTGCTCGCGACGACGTTCAGCCGCTGGCTCTGCGCGCTGGCCGCGCTGCCCGAGACGTTGAAGATGTTCATCATGCTCATGACTGCCCCTCGTCCGATGGGTACATCGGCCGATCCCCCGAGGGGATGCGGGCCGCATGGGCCACGAAGTGGGCCACTTCGTGGCCCTTGGGAGCGGCCCGGCGCTCGGCCCGCTCGATTCGTTTACTCACCATGGTCATTGGCCCGTGATCGCCGACAGCGTGGTCTTCACCTGCGCGCCGATGAAGCGCAGCGTCGCTTCGTACTTCACCGTGTTGTCGGCGAAGCTGGCGCGCTCGCGGTCCATGTCGACGGTGTTGCGGTCGAGGTTGGTCTGGCTCGGCGCGGCGTACGCAAGCGTGCTGAACGAGGCGCCGCCGGCGGTAGCGTTGCCGGCGATGTGGCCGGGCTGGCTCGCGGCCAGGCGCGTCGTCGAGGTGGTCGCGCCGGTGGCCCCGGTCGCATCCCGCAGCGCCTGCGCGAAGTTCATCTCGCGGGCCACGTAGCCGGGGGTGTCGGCGTTGGCGATGTTGCTGGCGATCAGGCGCTGGCGCTCCGAGCGCAGGTTCAGCGCCTGGGCCTGGAATTCGAGCGAATCGGTGAGTCGGTTCAGCATGGCGGCCTCGTCGTCGCGTGGATCGGAGGAACGGATCGGTGGTTGTTGGGGCGGATTGTGGGCAGCGCCCCACCGAACATAAGCAGGAATAGCGGCCCCTTCGCCCGCCATCTCGCCGCCTTGCGCCGCGCCCGCCGCCTCTACAGTGGCGGGATGGACTTGCGCCTGGCCCTCACCGTTGCCGCTGCCCGCGCCCGCCGTGCGGTGGCGCTGCTGTGTCTGGCGGTCGGCGCCCTTGCGGCCCCGCCGGCGCTCGCCGCCGACACGCCGGCCGATGCCGGCGCGGCGCTGGCCAGCGGTCTCGAACAACAGGTGCGCCAACTCGCGCTCGACGCCGGCCGCAGCGGTGTGCCGGGCGCGCCGCGCGTCGAGGTCAGCGTCGGCCAGCTCGACGCGCGGCTGCGTCTCGCACCGTGCGCGCAGGTGCAGGCCTACGTGCCCGACGGCGTGCGGCTGTGGGGCAAGAGCCGTGTCGGCCTGCGCTGCGTGCAGGGGCCGACGAAGTGGAATGTGTATCTACCGATCACCGTGAAGGTGTTCGGCACCGCGCTGGTCGTGACCCGCGGCGCGGCCTCGGGCAGCGTGCTGAGCGCGGCCGACCTGAGCTTGGCCGAAGTCGATCTGGCCGAAGACGCCTCGCCGCCGGTGGCGCGCGCCGAGCTGGCCGTCGGCCGCACCGTCGCGCATACCTTGAAGGTGGGCCAGAGCCTGCGCCAGTCGCACCTGAAGGCGCGCCAGTGGTTCGCCGCCGGCGAGACGGTGACGGTGCTGGCCCAGGGCGACGGCTTCAGCGTCGCCAGCGAAGCCCAGGCATTGAACCCCGGGATCGAGGGGCAGCCGGTCCGCGTGCGTACCGAAAGTGGGCGGGTACTCACCGGCCAGCCCACCGGCGAAAGGCGTGTCGAACTCGCGCTGTGACGGCCATGCGGCGCCGAACAGAAACCCCTCAAGTCGCCCGCTGCTCGGGCCGATACTCTGTGCACATTGAACGGTCTTGGCTCCGGCCTGACCATTGGAGAGCACCATGAAGATCGGCCACACCGCAGAAAAGCCCGCGCCCACGGCGCCCGCGCCCGCCAGCGCGCCGACCAACGGCAGCGCCGCCTCGGCCCAGAGCGCGGCGATTCCGGCCCAGGCCGATCCGAGCGCCAAGATCGAGCTGTCCAGCAGCGCCGCGACACTGCTGAAAGGCCCGTCGGCGCCCGAATTCGACGCCGAGAAAGTGGCCCGCATCTCGAAATCGATCGAGGACGGCACGTTCAAGATCAACCCCGAGGCGATCGCCGACAAGCTGATCTCGAACGCACAGGAATTGCTGACCCAGGTCAAGCCCTGACCCTGGCGTACCAAGGACCACACTTCCCCATGTCCTCACCATCGGGCCCTACATCCCCCACGCCGACCGACGGCTGCGAGCTCGAGAGCGCGCTGGCCGCGGTCGAACATCGCCTCGGCGCCCTGGGCGTCGCGCTGTGCGTGCGCGACACCGTCGGCATCGACACCCACGCGACCGAGCTGCATCGCGCGCTGGCGATGGCGGTCGACCGTTTCGCCCTCGCCGCCCGGCGCGGCTCGGTGCCGCCCGATCTGCGACATCGCCTGGCCAGCACCAGCGGCCAGGTCGCGGCGCAGCGCGAGTCGCTGGCGCGTGCCACCGCGGCGCTCGACCGCGCGATCGACGTGCTGATGCCGCGCGAAGGCGCGGCGCTGTACTCGACGCTGGGGGGCGCCGACCGCGGCACCCGCGGCGGCTCGGTACTCGCCTGAAGCGGCCTCAGCCCGGCGCCACCGGCGCCAGCCGCAGATCCTTGGCGATCCGCACGCAATCCTCGACGCCCTGGTAGTAGCCGGGCAGCGTGCTGATCTCACGGTAGCCGAGCCGCGCGTAGAACGCACGCGCCGGCAGGTTGTTCACCCGCGCCTCCAGCACCACCTCGCGCACCCCGGCCACGCGCGCCGAGCGTTCGAGCCACGCCACCAGCGCGCGGCCGACGCCGCGGCGCGTCGCATCGTTCGCCACCGCGAGCAGCAGCAGGTGCGCCTCGTCGTCGAGGTATTTCATGATCCCGAAGCCGAGCAGCCGCTCGCGCCGCTTCGCGACCACCACGTTGGTCTCGCGGTCGATCACGCTGCGCAGCACGCGCGGCGAGGTCCAGCTCCAGCCGAGACCGCGCTCGATGCGGTCGCGCGACAGCGCGGCGATGCCGGACGCATCGGCGCGCGTGGCCAGGCGCAGCGCGAAGTGATCGATCATCGTGGCGCCCCGCGCGACGCTCACTTCACCGTGACCGCGTAGCTCGCGGTCCGCGTCGCCGGATCGAGGCTGCGCGGCGCGCGCAACTGGAAGCCGAGCGTCACGTTGCCGGCCGCAAGCGCCTTCAGGTGCCACACGGCAGAACCCTCGGACTCGTCGGCCGCCTCGTTGCGCGGCCCGCGTTCGAAGGTCGGGCCCGAGACCACGCCGACGACGCCCGGCACCAGATCGACGAGCGACCATTCGCCGCGCCGCGCCGCCGCGAACGGCAGCCGCACGATCAGCTCCTGCGAACGCTCGAGCACGATGCGCGCGCCGCTGTCGGTGTCGTCGACGCGCACCACAGCCTTGCCCGGGCGCTCGATCAATGCCGGCGCCGGCGCGGCCTTCGGCGCGTCGAACAGCGGCTTCGCGCCGAACATCGAGCAGCCGGCCAGCACCGCGGCCGTCGCGGCGAGCGCGAGCAGCGCGGCACGCCGCGAGAAGACAGGATTCGGGCGCGTCTCGCGCGGCGCGGCGGCGGGGATGGTCATGCCCGCAGCGTATCAAAGATCGCCGGCGCGGCGCGCTATGCTGAGCGCCCGCCCGAGATCACGATGGCCGCCCTTCACATCACCGACATCGAGGCCGCCATCAACTGGTGGCGCGAGCGTTCGCCGTCGCCCGACGGCATCACCGCCTGCGCCGAGGTGCGCGCCCTGGCCACCGTCTACGCGCTGATGGTGTACTACCACGAGGTCGAATGCGACGAGGCGACGATGCCGGCCGCGGCGCGCGCCGCCTGGCTCGAGTGGTACGCGAGCACGCCCGACGCACCGTGCATCGCGATCTGCTCGACGAGCCAGGGCGACGCGGTCTGCAAGGGCTGCGGGCGCACGTTCGACGAGGTGCAGCACTGGACGGTGATGTCGCCGGCCGAGAAGCGCATCACCTGGCGCCGCATCACGATGGACGCGACGGCGTGGCGCTTCAACCGCTACGCCGAGCGCGCCCGCGAGGCGCGTGCGCCCGATGTCGTGGAAGCGACGCCGAAAGCCTCCACACGCTAGCGGCCGGGCCACGCGCCGCGCTCACGCCAGCGGCAGCGCGAGCACGAAGCAGCTGCCGCCGCCGTCGCGCCCCTCGCAGCGCACGCTGCCGCCGTGGCGCTCGGCGATCTGCTTGACCAGGCTGAGGCCGAGGCCCACGCCGCCGGCCTGCTCGGCATGGCCGGGCAGGCGGAAGAACGATTCGAAGATGCGCTCGCGCATCGCCTCGGGCACGCCGGGGCCGCGGTCGCAGACGCGCACCTGCGCCTGGCCCGCCGCCGGAACGACCTGCACTTCGACGTCGCGGCCGCCGTAGCGGCGTGCGTTCTCGAGCAGGTTGCGCAGCGCGCGGCGCAGCAGGCGGTCCTCGCCGACGACGGTGAGCGGCTGGCCGTCGACCGCCGCGTCGACGCGCGCCGCCTCCTCGGCCGCCATGCCGAGCAGCTCGACGGGCTCGTGGCGCTCGGGTGTCGGCGCGGCGTCGAGGCGGCTCGCGAGCAGCACCTCTTCGACCAGCGCGTCGAGCTCGGCGACGTTGGTATCGATCTCGTGCTTCAGGCCTTCGCGCTGCGCCGGCGGCGCGGTCTCGAGCATCGACACCGCCATCTTCATGCGCGCGAGCGGCGAGCGCAGTTCGTGGCTGGCATTGGCCAGCAGCGATTGGTGCGAGCGCACCAGCGCCTCGATGCGCGCGGCCGCGACGTTGAAGCTCGAGGCCACCGCGGCGACCTCGTCGTGCCCGGTGACCAGCACCCGATGGTTCAGCTGCCCGGCGCCGAACTGCTCGACGCCGCGCTTGAGCGCCTCGAGCCGGCGCGTCAGCCGGCGCACGACCGGGTAGGCGCCGGCCGCCACCGAGATGAACAGGATCACCAGCACCGCGACCAGGCCGACGCCCTGCCACGCCGCCGGCACAAACGGCAGGAACGGCGGGCGCTCGCCGCGGTCGTCCGGGGGGCCGCCGTCGGGCCGCGGCC
>DATMIN010000256.1:0-5291 GCA_035554275.1 Burkholderiaceae bacterium | reverse complement strand
GTGGAGGCTTGGCGAGCGCCGCGCCTCGGTCGATCATTCATCCCTCACTCTGCACAGGAGCCCCGCGATGAGCACTTCCACCGTCAAGCCGATTCCCGACGGCATGCACACGATCACGCCGCACCTGATCTGCGCCGGCGCATCCGACGCGATCGCGTTCTACAAGCGCGCCTTCGGTGCCACCGAGCAAGGTCGCATGCCCGACCCCGACGGCCGCCTGATGCATGCCGCGCTGCGCATCGGCGACTCGGCGCTGATGCTGGTCGACGAGATGCCCGAGTACGGCGCGCTCGGGCCGAAGGCGCTGAAGGGCAGCTCGGTGACGATCCACCTCTACGTACCCGATGTCGACGCCGCGATCGCGCAGGCCGTCGCCGCCGGTGCGACGCTGAAGATGCCGGCCGCCGACATGTTCTGGGGCGACCGCTACGGCCAGGTCGAAGACCCGTTCGGCCACAAGTGGTCGCTCGCCACGCACACCCGCGACCTGACCGAAGCGCAGATCAAGGACGGCATGGCGAAGATGCTCGCCGAGATGCCGCCCGGCGGCCGCGCCTGAGCGGCCGGCGCGCTATCGCAGCGCGTCGGGCAGCTCGATCTTGACCTGCAGCACCTCGAGATTTTCCTGCTTCTCGAGGTGCACCTTGATGTCCTCGGGCCGGATCGAGACGTACTTCGAGATCACCGCCATCAGCTCCCTCTGCAGCGCGGGCAGGTAGTCGGGGCGGCTCGCGCCGCGCCCGCTGCGCTCGTGCGCGAGGATGATCTGCAGCCGCTCCTTGGCGACGCTGGCGGTGGACTTCTTCTCGCCCAGCAGGAAGGAAAGCAGCGACATCCGTTACCTCCCGCCGAACACGCGCTTGAAGAAGCCGGGTTTGACGGCGTCGACGAAACGCAGCGGCCGGCTCTCGCCGAGGAAGCGCGCGACCACGTCCTTGTAGGCCTCCGACACGTCGGTGCCCTTCAGGTGCACCGCCGGCACGCCCTGGTTCGACGCGTCGAGCACCGTCTCGGATTCGGGGATCACACCGATCAGCTCGATCCGCAGGATGTCCTTGATGTCCGAGAGCGACAGCATCTGCCCGCCCTCGACCCGGTTCGGGTTGTAGCGCGTGATCAGCAGGTGCTCCTTGATCGGCTCCTTGCCCTCGATCGCGCGCTTGGTCTTCGACGCCAGCATGCCGAGGATGCGGTCGGAGTCGCGCACCGACGAGACCTCGGGGTTCGTCACCACCAGCGCCTCGTCGGCGAAGTGCATCGCCATCAGCGCGCCAGTTTCGATGCCGGCCGGCGAATCGCAGACGATGTACTCGAAGCCCATCGCGGCGAGATCGGTCAGCACCTTCTCGACGCCCTCTTGCGTCAGCGCGTCCTTGTCGCGCGTCTGCGAGGCGGCGAGCACGAACAGGTTGTCGCACTGCTTGTCCTTGATCAGCGCCTGGTTCAGGTTGGCTTCTTCCTGGATCACGTTGATCAGGTCGTACACCACGCGCCGCTCGCAGCCCATGATCAGGTCGAGGTTGCGCAGGCCGACGTCGAAATCGATCACCGCGGTCTTGTGGCCGGCCAGCGCGAGGCCCGAGGCGAAGCTCGCGCTGGTGGTGGTCTTGCCCACGCCACCCTTGCCCGAGGTGACGACGACGATCTTTGTCATGGGTGCGGATCCTGTCAGGTCGATTGGTTCAATCGGATTGCAGCGGCTCGACGACGAGCTTCTCGCCGACCAGCCGCACCTGCGCCGGCTTGCCCAGCACCGCCGCGGGCAATTCGTGCTCGGTGGTGCGGTAGATGCCGGCGATCGACAACAGCTGCGGCTCCATGCAGGTGGTGAAGATGCGCGCCGTCGTGTCGCCGAGCGCACCGGCGAGCGCGCGTCCGCGCAACGGCGCATAGACGTGGATGTGGCCGTCGGCGATCACCTCGGCGCCGTGGCTGACGATCGCCAGCACCACCAGGTCGGAGCCCTTCGCGTAGACGCGCTGGCCCGAGCGCAGCGGCTTGTCGACGACGAGCGTCGGGCGCGGCGCGCCGGGCGCGTCGGCGGGATAGGCCGAGTCGGGCGCGGCCGCGGCCGCGGCCGGTTCGGCAGACGTGACAGGTGCGGGTTCGGGCGCCGCTGCCTTCGCGGTGGCGACGGCGACGCTGGCGCTCGCATCGACCGGCGCATGCTGGCGCACCGGCAGCGCGCCCGGGCCGGCGCCGTGCGCCTCGCTCAGGCCGGCGGCGTGCGCCTCTTCCATCTGCTGCAGGTTGCCGCCGCGCACCGCGACCGGCAGCATCTTGTAGCCGCGCAGCAGATGCGTCAGCACGACGAAGTCGATCGGCTCGGTGGCGTCGCGCACCTGCGCGAGATCGATCGCGACCGGATCGTTGTCGAACAGGCCCGGCGCATCGGCGAAGCGCTCGTCGAGCGCGCGCGACAGCCGCGCGAGATCGGTCGTCTTCAGCACCACCGCCACCAGTGTGAGGGCGGCGCTCTTCAGTTCGAACGCGGGTGGCGCGGAAACGGCAACGACCATGGACTCGGGCTGGTGCAAAGGCCGCGAGTTTACCGGCAGCGCCGCGCCGCGCGAAACAAGGCGCAAGCGCTGGCGGTGCACGCCCCGTGGCGGGCGGTGACAATCGGCCGTGCTGCTTCTACAGTCACGACTCGCAACCCCCGGAGACCGACGATGATGGGACGCCCGCCCACGCCTGACGCCGAATACCTGATGCGCGACACCACGTCGCACCCGTTGGCGCTGGCGCCCGAGTACAAGACCAGTGTGCTGCGCTCGCCACGCCTGGCGCTGATCTCGCTGCAGCAGTCGCTCTCCGAAGTGACGGCGCCGGTGTTCAGCGCCGATGAATTCGGCCCGCTCGACAACGACCTGATCCGCAACGCCGCCAAAGACGGCCTGCCGATCGGCGAGCGCATCGTCGTGCACGGCTACGTGCTCGACCAGCTCGGCGCGCCGCTGAAGAACGCGCTGGTCGAGGTCTGGCAGTGCAACGCGAGCGGCCGCTACCGGCACCGCAAGGACCAATACCTCGGCGCGCTCGACCCCAATTTCGGCGGCTGCGGCCGGATGCTGACCGACGCGAACGGCTACTACGCGTTCCGCACCATCAAGCCCGGCCCGTACCCGTGGCGCAACCGCGTCAACGACTGGCGCCCGGCGCACATCCACTTTGCTCTCAGCGGCAACGCCTGGGTGCAGCGGCTGATCACGCAGATGTATTTCGAGGGCGACCCGCTGATCGCCGATTGCCCGATCCTGCGCAGCGTGCCGAGCGAAGAGCAGATCCGCGGCCTGATCGCGCTGCAGGACCGCAGCGCGTTCGTGCAACTCGACAGCCGCGCCTACCGCTTCGACATCGTGCTGCGCGGGCAGCGCGCCACGCTGTTCGAGAACGCCGTCCAAGGAGCCGCCCAATGAGCCAGCAACGCTTGCAGCCGCTGGCGCGCGAGAGCGCCTCGCAAACGGCCGGCCCGTACGTCCACATCGGCCTCGCGCCGGCGCAGGCCGGCTTCGAGATCTTCGAGAAGAACTTCGGCCACGTGCTGACCGATGCGAAGACCAAGGGCGAGCGCATCCGCATCGAAGGCCGCGTGTTCGACGGCATCGGCACCGTGCTGAAGGACGTGCTGATCGAGAGCTGGCAGGCCAACGCCGAGGGCCGCTACGCGCACCCGGCCGACGCCCAGGCCGGCAAGCCGCTCGACCCGCACTTCCGCGGCTGGGGCCGCGCCTGCACCGATTTCGAGACCGGCGTCTACAGCTTCGAGACGATCAAGCCCGGCGTCGTGACCGGCCGCAACGGCCGCTTCATGGCGCCGCACATCAACCTGTGGATCGTCGCGCGCGGCATCAACATCGGCCTGAACACGCGGCTGTATTTCAGCGATGAGGCGCAGGCCAACGCGAACGATGCGGTGCTGAACCTGATCGAATGGGAGGCGCGCCGCGCCACGCTGGTCGCGCAGCGCGAAGAGAAGGGCGGCCTGGTCGTCTACCGCTTCGATATCCGCCTGCAGGGCGACGCCGAGACGGTGTTCTTCGACGTCTGAGGCTCTCCAGCTCAGTTCAGCGCAGCGGCGCTCCCAGCGCGCGCTCGCGCTCGAGCCGGTCCTCGAGCTGGCCGAGGTGCGCGGCGACGCCGTTCGCGTTCTGTTCGGCCGCGAGTTGCGTCTCGATCTGCAGCCGGTCGAGCCGCGCCATCAGCTCGCTGCGCAGCTCGGTGAAGCGCGAGGCCTCGGCGCGGTCGGCGAGGTCGCGCTGCGCCTGCAGCTCGCGCGTCTGGCGGCGCGACTCCATCAGGTAGCCGGCCTGCATCGAGATCACCCACGCGGTGAACAGCACGCACAGGAACGCGACCAGCCCGAGCATGATCAGCCCCAGCGGTGCCTGCACGGTGGTGACGCCGAGGTTCAGCGTCGTCAGCGCCGAGAACGCGTCCCAGTTGAGCAGCGCGAACAGGCCGACCAGCAGCAGGACGACGAAGAGTGCGATCGAGCGGGCCATCGGTGACCTCCTGGCGTGGAACCGGTTGCGAGCTTAGTCGGGCGCGCGCGGCGCGGCGCGTCGGACGCCGCGCCATCGCCGCGCCGGAAGATGCCGCCGCTTCACGGGTTCTTCAGCGGCCGAGGTCGAGCGCGGCGCTCAGGTCGCCCATCGGCGCGCTGCCGGCGCGCGCCAGCGCCTGGTCGCGCAGCGCGATGCCGGGCAGGTCGCTCAGCGACCAGCGGTGCGTGACGAAGCGCAGGATCGAGCCGGTGTCGTACGGCGTCTGGTCGACCACGCCCTTTTTTGCGAACGGCGAGACGATGATCGCCGGCACGCGCGTGCCCGGGCCGAGCCAGTCGCCGCTCGGCACCGGCGCGTGATCGTAGAAGCCGCCGTTCTCGTCGTAGGTCACGACGATCAGCATCCGGCTCCACTGCGGGCTCTTTTGCAGCGCGCCGATCACGTCGGCGATGTGGGCGTCGCCGGCCGCCACGTTGGCGTAGCCGGCGTGCTGGTTCAGCGGGCCCTGCGGCTTGTAGAACGCGACCGCGGGCAGCTTCCCCGCGGCCGCGTCGGCGAGGAACGCGGTGTCGAAGTCGCGCAGGTGCGCGCTGCGGTCGGCGGCGTGCGTGGCCGGGTCGAAGCGGGCGTAGTAGTTGAACGGCTGGTGGTGCGACTGGAAGTTGAGCTTGCCGCTGTAGATCTGCTTGCGCGCCTCGGGCGAGCCCGATTCCACCGTGCTCCAGCCGCCCGCGTACCAGGCCCACGCCACGCCCTTCGCGTCGAGCGTGTCGCCGATCGTCG
>DATMIN010000255.1:0-7520 GCA_035554275.1 Burkholderiaceae bacterium | reverse complement strand
GCCGCGGCCTCGAGCGGCCCCGTCGTCACGGCGCCGGTGGTGCCGCCGGCCGCGGCATCGAAGCCGGCGCCAGGCGTCGGCGCGGCCGCCAAGCCGGCGCCCAAGCCCGCGCTGCCGACCGAGGAGCCGACCGCGATCGGCTCGATGCTCGACGACAACCCGATGGCGCTGGGCATCGGCGCCCTGGCGCTCGCCGCACTCGTCGGCTTCGGCGTCTACCGCTTCACGAAGCGCTCGCGCAAGGACAGCGGCGAGACCTCGTTCCTCGAGAGCCGCCTGCAGCCCGACTCGTTCTTCGGCGCCAGCGGCGGGCAGCGCATCGACACGCGCGACGCTGCCGGCACCTCGTCGTCGATGAGCTACTCGCTGAGCCAGCTCGACGCGATCGGCGATGTCGACCCGGTCGCCGAGGCCGATGTCTACCTCGCCTACGGCCGCGACCTGCAGGCCGAAGAGATCCTGAAGGAGGCGATGCGCAGCAACCCGGACCGCATGGCGATCCGCACCAAGCTGCTCGAGGTCTACGCCAAGCGCCGCGACACCAAGGGCTTCGAGTTGCTCGCCACGCAGCTGTACGCGCTGACGCGCGGCGAGGGCGAGGACTGGGCCAAGGCGCAAGAACTCGGCCAGCAGATCGACCCCGACAACCCGCTGTTCCGACCCGGCGGCATGCCGGTCGCGATGTACCGCGACGGCGGCGAGATCGTCGAGGCGCTCGATGCGAGCACGATGCCGCAATCGGTGCTGCCGTCGCCGTCGCGCTTCGGCAATTCGGTGCGCGGCACGCTGGCGCCGAGCGGCAGCGACTCGACCCGCGGCGACCTCGACCTCGACCTCGGTGATCCCGACGTCGGCACGAGCAGCGGCCACGGCGCGTTGCAGGCGACGCAGGCGCTGCATCCGGCGCCGAACGCGCTGGCCGACGATCATGGCTCGATCGACTTCTCGCTGCCCGAGCTGCCCGAAACCCCGCACGCGGCGCCGCCGACGCACGAGCCGTCGTCGTTCGACCTGTCCGACATCTCGCTCGACCTCGACCCGCCGGCACCCGCACCGTCGGCACCGCCGACGACATCTGGCGCGCCGACCTCGAGCTTCGGCGACACCGGCCTGCCGCCGCTGGCCGGCGACGACGGCGACGATCCGCTCGCGCGCAAGCTCGAGCTGGCGGAAGAGTTCCGCCAGATCGGCGACACCGACGGCGCGCGCGACCTGCTGCACGAGGTGGTCGCGAAGTCGAGCGGCGCCGTGAAGAGCCGCGCGCAGGCGATGCTCGCCGACCTCGGGTGACCGCCGCGCCTGCCTGCGCCGCGGCGCAGGGAGTGCGCAGGTGAGGGTGGCGCTCGGCGTCAGCTACCGCGGTCAGGCGTACCACGGCTGGCAGAGCCAGCCCGATGGTCGAACCGTTCAGGATCGTCTGGAGCACGCCCTCGGCCGCTTCGCCGACCAGCCACTGCGCACCGTCTGCGCCGGCCGCACCGACACCGGCGTGCACGCGCTGAACCAGGTCGTGCACCTCGACACCAAGCTCGTGCGCACCGCGTCGTCGTGGGTGCGCGGTACCAATCGCTTCCTGCCCGACGACATCGCGGTGCAGTGGTGCCGCCTCACCGACGAGTCGTTCCACGCCCGCAACGCCGCGCACGGCCGGCGCTACGTCTACCTGCTGCTCGAGTCGCCGGTGCGGCCGGCGATCGAGGCAGGCTCGGTCGGGTGGAGCTTCCGCCCGCTCGACGGCGACGCGATGCGCGCGGCCGCCGCGCTGCTGCTCGGCGAGCACGACTTCAGTGCGTTCCGCTCGTCCGAGTGCCAGGCCGCGACGCCGGTGAAGACGCTGCGCCGCATCGAGATCTCGCGCCGTGGCGCGTACTGGCGCTTCGAGTTCGACGCCAACGCGTTCCTGCACCACATGGTGCGCAACCTGATGGGCTCGCTCGTCGCGGTGGGCGCTGGCGTGCGCGACACCGCCTGGCTCGCCGGCGTGCTCGCGGCGCGCGACCGCGCCGTGGCGGCGCCGACATTCCCGGCCGACGGCCTGTACTTCGCCGGCCCGTACTACGATCCGGCGCATGGCATCCCCGACCGCACACCGGCCTTCGACTGGCTGCCCTGAGCTGGCCCGCCGATGAACGTGCGCACGCGCATCAAGATCTGCGGCCTGACGCGCGACGCTGATGTCGACGCGGCGGTGCGCTCCGGCGCCGACGCGGTCGGCTTCGTGTTCTACGCGCCGAGCCCGCGCTCGATCACGCTCGAGCGTGCGGTCGAACTCGCGCGGCGGCTGCCGCCGTTCGTCACGCCGGTCGGGCTGTTCGTGAATGCGGCCGAGGCCGAGATCGCTGCTGCGGTCGCGGCGATCCCGACGCTGCTGCTGCAGTTCCACGGCGACGAATCGCCTGCCGACTGCCGTCGCGCCGGCCGGCCGTTCCTGCGCGCCGCGCGCATGACCGAAGGCTTCGATTTGTTAAACTTCGCGGCTCGCTTCTCCGACGCCCAGGCCTTGCTGCTCGACGCTCACGTCGACGGTTTCGGCGGGGGCGGAAAGGTCTTCGATTGGTCTCTCGCGCGCACCGCCGTGCCCCTTCCGGTCGTTTTGTCTGGTGGGTTGCATGCCGGAAATGTGATTCAAGGCATCGCCACGCTGCGGCCCTGGGCCGTTGACGTGAGTTCCGGCGTGGAGTCGGCCAAAGGCATCAAGGATGCCGACGCCATCCGCCGGTTCTGCGATGCCGTTCGCGAGGCCGATGCCCGCCGAGCGGCGTCACCCGCCTGAAGCGAGAACACATTCCCATGTCGATCTACCAACAACCCGATGCGTCGGGCCACTTCGGCCCATACGGAGGCAGCTTCGTCGCCGAGACGCTGGTGCACGCGCTCGACGAGCTGAAGCAGGCGTATGCCGAGGTCCAGAACGACCCGGCCTTCATCGCCGAGTTCCGCTCCGAGCTGAAGCACTTCGTCGGCCGGCCGAGCCCGATCTACCACGCCGCGCGGCTGAGCCGCGAGCTCGGCGGCGCGCAGATCTTCTTGAAGCGCGAAGACCTGAACCACACCGGCGCGCACAAGGTCAACAACACGATCGGCCAGGCGATGCTCGCGCGCCGCATGGGCAAGCCGCGCGTGATCGCCGAGACCGGCGCCGGCCAGCACGGCGTCGCGACCGCGACGATCTGCGCGCGCTACGGCCTCGAGTGCGTCGTCTACATGGGCAGCGAAGACGTGAAGCGCCAGTCGCCGAACGTCTACCGCATGAACCTGCTCGGCGCGCGCGTCGTGCCGGTCGAGAGCGGCTCGAAGACGCTGAAGGACGCGCTCAACGAAGCGCTGCGCGACTGGGTCACGAACGTCGAGAACACGTTCTACATCATCGGCACCGTCGCCGGTCCGCACCCGTATCCGACGATGGTGCGCGACTTCCAGCGCGTGATCGGCGACGAGTGCCTGGTGCAGATGCCCGAGATGACCGGGCGCCAGCCCGATGCGGTGATCGCCTGCGTCGGCGGCGGCAGCAACGCGATGGGCCTGTTCTATCCGTACATCGATTACGCCGGCACGCGGCTGATCGGCGTCGAGGCCGCGGGCGAGGGGCTGGCGAGCGGCAAGCACGCGGCGTCGCTGATCGCCGGCTCGCCCGGCGTGCTGCACGGCAACCGCACCTACCTGCTGCAGGACGCGAACGGCCAGATCACCGAGACGCATTCGATCTCGGCCGGGCTCGACTACCCCGGCGTCGGGCCCGAGCACGCGTATCTGAAGGACATCGGTCGCGCCGAGTACGTCGGCATCACCGACGTCGAAGCGCTCGAGGCGTTCCACCGCCTGTGCCGCACCGAGGGCATCATCCCGGCGCTCGAATCGGCGCACGCGGTCGCGCATGCGATGAAGATCGCGCCGACGATGCGGTCGGATCAGCAACTGCTCGTGAATCTTTCGGGCCGCGGCGACAAGGACATCGGCACCGTCGCCGATCTGTCCGGCGCCGATTTCTACTGCCGGCCGTCGTGCCGCGGCGAGAGCGTCAAGGGCGGCGCGACGCACGCGAAGGAGGCGACATGAGCCGCCTCGCCGGAACCTTCGCCGCGCTGCGCTCGCGCGGGCGCAAGGCGCTGATCCCGTACGTCACCAGCGGCGACCCGTTCGCCGACGCGACCGCCGAGATCATGAGCGCGATGGCTGCCGCCGGCGCCGACGTGATCGAGCTCGGCGTGCCGTTCTCCGACCCGATGGCCGACGGCCCGGTGATCCAAAAAGCCGGCGAGCGCGCGCTCGCGCGCGGCATCGGGATGCCGCAGGTGCTGGCGATGGTGCGCGACTTCCGCCGCGACAACGACACCACGCCGGTCGTGCTGATGGGCTACGCGAACCCGATCGAGCGTTACGGCGTCGATCGCTTCGTCGCCGACGCGAAGGCCGCCGGCGTCGACGGCGTGCTCGTCGTCGACTACCCGCCCGAAGAATGCGAGGCCTTCGCGGCGACGCTGCGCGCGAACGGGCTCGACCCGATCTTTCTGCTCGCGCCGACCTCGACCGACGCGCGCATGGCGCAGGTCGCGCGCATCGCGAGCGGCTACGTCTACTACGTGTCGCTGAAGGGCGTGACCGGCGCAGGCCATCTCGACACCGCGGCGGTCGCGCAGATGATTCCGCGCATCAAGTCGTTCGTGAAACTGCCGGTTGGCGTCGGCTTCGGCATTCGCGACGCCAAGACCGCGCAAGCGGTGGCGGCGGTCGCCGACGCTGTCGTGATCGGCACGGCCCTGGTGCAATTGCTGGAAGGCTGCACGCGCGACAATGCGGCCGCGACCGCGGGTGCCTTCATCAAAGACATCCGCATGGCACTCGATTCGTAAAAGGACACGATCCATGAGCTGGCTCGAAAAACTGCTGCCCCCGAAAATCCAGCCGAACGAACGCGGCGAGCGCCGCGTGCCCGAGGGCCTGTGGATCAAGTGCCCGCAGTGCGAGACCGTGCTGTACAAGACCGACCTCGAGCAGAACATCTTCGTCTGCCCGAAGTGCGCGCACCACCACCGCATCGGTGCGCGCGCGCGGCTCGACGCGTTTCTCGACGCCGAGGGCCGCTTCGAGATCGGCCAGGAGGTGCTGCCGGTCGACGCGCTGAAGTTCAAGGACAGCCGCAAGTACACCGAGCGGCTGAAGGATGCGCTCGAGAGCACCGGCGAGACCGACGCGCTCGTCGTGATGGGCGGCGCGGTGCACAGCATCCCGGTCGTCGTCGCGTGCTTCGAGTTCGAGTTCATGGGCGGCTCGATGGGCTCGGTGGTCGGCGAGCGCTTCGTGCGCGGCGTCGAGACCGCGATCGAGCAGAAGACGCCGTTCATCAGCTTCACCGCCACCGGCGGCGCGCGCATGCAGGAGGGCCTGCTGAGCCTGATGCAGATGGCGAAGACGAACGCCGCGCTCACCCACCTCGCGAAGGCGCGGCTGCCGTACATCAGCGTGCTGACCGATCCGACGATGGGCGGCGTTTCGGCGAGCTTCGCATTCCTTGGCGACGTGGTGATCGCCGAGCCGCAGGCGCTGATCGGCTTCGCCGGGCCGCGCGTGATCGAGAACACGGTGCGCGAGAAGTTGCCCGAGGGCTTCCAGCGCGCCGAGTTCCTGCTCCAGACCGGCGCGATCGACACGATCATCGACCGGCGCGAGCTGCGCGCCCACATCGCGCGGGCGCTGGCGATGCTGCAACGGCAGAGCGCCGATGCCGTCTCGTGATGAAGCGTTGCCCGCGCTGCCGACGACGCTGAACGACTGGCTCGCGCGCTGCGAGCGGCTGCACCCGAAAGAGATCGACATGACGCTGGCGCGCGTGCGCCTCGTCAAGGAACGCCTCGGCCTGCAGTTCGCGGTGCCGGTGATCGCGGTGGCCGGCACCAACGGCAAGGGCTCGACCTGCGCGATGCTCGAGGCGATCGCGCTGCAGGCGGGCTACCGCGTCGGCCTGTACTCGAAGCCGCACCTGGTGCACTTCGAGGAACGCTGCCGCGTCGGCGGCGCGATGGTCGACGGCGCCGCGCTGCTGCCGCACTTCGAGGCCGTCGAGCGCGCGCGCGGCGACATCAGCCTCACGTACTTCGAGTTCACGCTGCTCGCGATCGTGCGGCTGCTCGTCGCCACCCCGCTCGACCTCGTGATCCTCGAGGTCGGGATGGGCGGGCGGCTCGACGCGGTGAACGCCTTCGACGCCGACTGCGCGGTGATCACCAGCATCGACATCGACCACGCCGAGCACCTCGGCCCGGATCGCGAGGCGATCGCGCGCGAGAAGGCCGGGATCATGCGCACCGGGCGGCCGGCGATCGTCAGCGACCCGGTGCCGCCGCAAAGCCTGCTCGACGAGGCCGAGCGCATCGGCGCCGACCTGTGGCGCCTTGGCCGCGACTTCGGCTACTCGGGCGACCGCCAGCAGTGGCGCTGGTTCGGCCGCCAGCAGCGCTTCAACGCGCTTGCGTACCCGGCGCTGCGCGGCGCGAACCAGCTCGTCAACGCGGCCGGCGCGCTGGCCGCGTTCGAGGCGTTGCGCGATCGGCTGCCGATCACCGCGCAGGCGGTGCGGCAGGGCTTCGCGACGGTCGAGCTCGCCGGCCGCTTTCAGGTCATCGCCGGCCAGCCGACGCTGGTGCTCGACGTCGCGCACAACCCGCACGCGGTGGCCGCGCTGGCGCAGAACCTCGACCAGATGGGCTTCTTCCCGCGCACCCACGCGGTGTTCGGCGTGATGGCCGACAAGGACATCCCGGCGATCCTGCAGCGCATGGCGCCGCTGGTCGATGCGTGGCACTTCACCGACCTGCCGATGCCGCGCGCGGCGCGCGCCGCCGAGCTGGCCGCGGCGCACGCGGGGCTCGACGCGAAGGGTCCCGGGCCGGTCAGCGTCGCGAGCCACGCCGAGCCGTCGAGCGCGCTGCGCGCGGCGCTAAAGGCCGCAGACCCCGCTGATAGAATCGTCGTCTTCGGATCGTTCCACACCGTCGGTGGCGTGCTGAAGGACGGCGTGCCCGGTCTGACGGGCCGGCACATCGCCTGAGGGCCACGCCGCGCGAGGCGCCGCCGACCCACGACGCCCGGCGCGCGCGCCGACTCAGCGCCCGCCGAGGGCACCACCGGAAATCGCCTCGAATGGGTTTGCTGTCCGTCTTCAAGCGCTCCGATCCGCCGCCGGCCGCGGGCGCCGACACCGCCGATGCGGTGCAGCGCGCCCGCACGCTCGCCCGCCAGCGCCTGATCGGCGCGGCAGTGCTGGTGGTGATCGGCGTGATCGGCTTCCCGCTCGTGTTCGAGACGCAGCCGCGGCCGATCCCGGTCGACATCCCGATCGAGGTGCCGCGCAAGGACGGCGCGCCGCCGCTCGTGATGCCGCCGGCGCGCGGCACCGCGCCGACGGCCGCATCTAGCAGCGATGCGCGCGTCGCAACCGGCACCGTGCCGCCGGCGCCGGCACCACGCGAAGAGCCCGCGCCCGAGCCGCGCACCGAGCCCGTCCGCAAGCCCGCCGACACGGC
>DATMIN010000254.1:0-5378 GCA_035554275.1 Burkholderiaceae bacterium | reverse complement strand
CGCCTCGATGCGGCCACGGTGCACTGGGTCGGCACCTCGATGGGCGGGTTGATCGGCCTCGGTCTCGCGTCGCTGCCGCACTCGCCGATCGAGCGCCTCGTGCTCAACGACGTCGGCCCGACGATCGAGTTCGAGGCGATCGAGCGCATCGGCCGCTATCTCGGCCAACCGCTGCGCTGGCAAACGCTCGACGAGGCCGCCGACTATCTGCGCAGCATCTCCGCCAGCTTCGGCCCGCACACGCGCGCGCAGTGGCTTGCGCTGTCGCGCCCGATGCTCGTGCCGGCGAACGACGGCCAGGGCGACGGCCTCGTGCTGCACTACGACCCGGCGATCGCGCAGCCGTTCAAGGCCTTCACGCCGCAGCAGGCGCAGGCCGGCGAGGCGCTGACGTGGGCGGCCTTCGATGCGGTGCGCTGCCCGACGCTGCTGCTGCGCGGCGCCGACTCCGACCTGCTGAGCGCCGCGACGGCGCAGGCGATGACGCAGCGCGGCCCGCGCGCGCGGCTGGTCGAATTCGCCGGCGTCGGCCACGCGCCGACGCTGATCGCCGACGATCAGATCGCCGCGGTGCGGGAGTTCCTGCTCGGCCCATGAAAACCGCTTCGCCGGGCGCGCGCCACGCGGACGCGGCGGCGATCGTCGCGCTGGTCGACGACGATCCATCCGAAGCCGGCGACGAACGTGCGCCGCTCGCCCGCGCTCGCGCGTTCGCCGAGCCGCTGCTCGCCGGCCGGCTGCTCGCGACCGGCGAAGACGCGCTCGCGCATGCCGACGCGGTCGCGGCGATCCTGCACGGCATCGGCGCGGCGCCGGCGATGCGCGCGGCGGTCTACCTGGTCTATGCCGGCGACTATCTGACGCGGCCCGAGGAGGTGGTCGAAAAGGCCTTCGGCGAGTCGTACGCGAGCCTGGTCGTGAACACGCGCCGGCTCGTGCAGCTGCAGCGCGCGGCGCGCGATGCGCAGCTCGGCCAGGGCGCGCGCGTGCAGCAGACCGAGCGGGTGCGCAAGATGCTGCTCGCGTTCTCGCGCGACCTGCGCGTCGTGCTGCTGCGCCTCGCGTCGCGGCTGCAGACGCTGCGCTTCTTCGCCGCCAGCAAGACCGCGTGCCCGCCGGCGCTGGCCGACGAGTCGCTGCAGGTGTTCGCGCCGCTCGCCAACCGGCTCGGCATCTGGCAGATCAAGTGGGAGCTCGAGGATCTGGCGTTCCGCTTCCTGCAGCCCGACGAGTACCAGCAGGTCGCCCGGCTGCTCGACGAACGCCGCGTCGAGCGCGAGCAGCGCGTCGAGGCGTTCGCGCAGCGCCTGGCCGACGACCTGCGCGCGCACGGCCTGCAGGCGCAGGTGCACGGCCGGCCGAAGCACCTGTACAGCATTTGGAAGAAGATGCAGGGCAAGCGGCTAGGCTTCACGCAGGTGCTCGACCTGCGCGCGGTGCGCGTGATCGTGCCCGATGCCGCCGGCTGCTACGCCGCGCTCGGCCGCGTGCACGAGCGCTTCACGCCGGTGGCGGGCGAGTTCGACGACTACATCGAGCGGCCCAAGCCGAACGGCTACCAGTCGCTGCACACGGTCGTGAACGACGACGACGGGCGGCCGGTCGAGGTGCAGATCCGCACGCCGGCGATGCACGAGCATGCCGAGCACGGCGTGGCCGCGCACTGGGCCTACAAGGACGCCGGCGCCAAGGGCTACGCGGGCGTCAGCGTCGAGGCCGACCAGCAGCGGCGCATCGCCGAGGCGCGCAAGGCGGTGCTGCGCCAGCTGCTCGCGTGGGAGCGCGACACTACCGCGCCCGCCGATGCGGCGGCGCTGCCGGACGAGCGCGTCTACGCGTTCACGCCGGCGGCTGCGGTCGTCGAGCTGCCGGTCGGAGCGACGCCGCTCGACTTCGCCTACCTCGTGCACACCGATCTCGGCCACCGCTGCCGCGGTGCGCGCGTCGACGGCAGGGTGGTGCCGCTGAACACGCCGCTGCGCAGCGGCCAGACCGTCGAGGTGGTCACGGCGAAGGAGGGCGGCCCGTCGCTCGACTGGCTCAACCCCGAACTCGGCTACCTGAAGAGCCCGCGCGCCAAGGCCAAGGTGCGCGCCTGGTTCAACCTGCTCGCGCAGAAAGAGACGGTGGCGCGCGGCCGCGAGGCGGTCGAGAAGCTGCTGCAGCGCGAGGGGCGCACTGCATTGAAGCTCGACGATCTCGCCGCGCAGCTCGGCTTTCGCAACGCCGATGCGTTGTTCGAGGTGGTCGGCAAAGACGAGTTCTCGCTGCGCACGATCGAGACGCTGCTGCGCCCGGCCGACCCGCTGCCCACGCCGGACGAACTGATCGCGCTGCGCCGCCCCGCGGCCGCGCCGCCCACCGGTGGCGTGCTGGTGGTCGGCGTCGAGTCGCTGATGACGAGCCTGGCGCGCTGCTGCCGGCCGGCGCCGCCCGATGCGATCGTCGGCTACATCACGCGCGGCAAGGGCGTAGCGGTGCACCGCAGCGGCTGCAGCAACTTTCGGCAGATGGCGGCACGCTCGCCCGAGCGCGTGATCCCGGTGGCCTGGGGGGTGCCGCGCGGCGGCGACCGGCCGGCGCTGTATCCGGTCGACGTGATGGTCGAGGCGGCCGACCGGCAGGGGCTGCTGCGCGATCTCTCCGAGCTGTTCACGAAGGAGAAGATGAATGTCAGCGGCGTGCGCACGCGGTCGGTGAAGGACGCGAGCGGCGGCACCGCGTGGATGACGTTCACGATCGAGGTCGCCGACGCCGCGCGGCTCGGCCACGTGCTCGGTCTGGCGGCGCGCATTGCCGGCGTGCGCACGGTGCGCCGCAAGTGAAAGGCCCTCGGCGGGCCGCTATAATCTGCCGCTTCCCAGGCGCGTAGCTCAGCTGGTTAGAGCACCACCTTGACATGGTGGGGGTCGTTGGTTCGAGTCCAATCGCGCCTACCAACATCGACAGCCCGCAAACCCGCCGTGCGCTCGGTTTGCGGGCTTCTTCGTTTGTCGCCCGCCGATTGAAGCCTGCAACGGCCTGAGGCGCGGCGCGCGCGCACGACGCGCCGTTTTTGTGGCACGCTCGCCAACTCGTGTTCGTCGCGACGCCCCACGATCCGCCCATGCGCTGCTCCTCCCGCACCCGCGCCGTGTGCCACGCGAGCGTTGCCCTGGCGTCGATGGCACTGCTCGCGGGATGCGTCGGCGGCGTGACCGATCCGAAAGGTCCGATCGGCGCGGCGAACCTGACCCTGCTCGTCGACTCGCTCGCGATCATGCTGGCGATCGTCGTGCCGACGATCCTCGCCACGCTCGGCTTCGCGTGGTGGTTTCGGGCGTCGAACCGGAAGGCGCACTACCGGCCCGACTGGGAGTTCTCCGGCAGCATCGAGCTCGTCGTCTGGGCGATCCCGCTGCTGACCATCCTGCTGCTGGGTGGCGTCACCTGGATCGGCTCGCACAGCCTCGACCCGGCCAAGCCCATCGAGGGCAAGGGCGCCGCGCTCGAGGTGCAGGTGGTATCGCTCGACTGGAAGTGGCTGTTCATCTACCCCGAGCAACGCGTCGCGAGCATCAACGAGCTGGTCGTGCCCGCGGGCCGGCCGCTGCACTTCACGCTCACCTCGTCGTCGGTGATGAACGCGTTCTTCGTGCCGCAGCTCGGCAGCATGATCTACACGATGAACGGCATGGCCACACAGCTCTGGCTGCATGCCGACGAGCCCGGCACCTTCCTCGGCATGTCGGCGCACTACAGCGGCGAGGGCTTCTCCGACATGCGCTTCGACGTGAAGGCCGTGACGCATGAGCAGTTCGCCGCGTGGGTCAACAAGACGCGCGACAACCCGGCGCGGCTCGACCGCGAGAAGTACGCCGCGCTGGCGAAGCAGAGCCTGAAGGATCCGGTCGCGGCCTTCGGCAGCGTCGACATCGGGCTGTTCGATCGGGTCGTCAGCGGCGAACTCGCCGCGGGGCCCGGGCCGGGCACCGAAGACCGCGGCGCGCATCAGGCGCCCGAGTCCGAGCACAAGAAGGGCCACTGAGCATGTTCGGCAAGCTGACCTGGGCCGCCATCCCGTTTCACGAACCGATCGTGATGATCACGTCGGGCGTGATCGCGCTCGGGATCACCGCCGTCATCGCCTGGGTCGTGTTGAAGGGTCACCTGCCGTACCTGTGGTCGGAGTGGGTGACGAGCGTCGACCACAAGAAGATCGGCGTGATGTACATCATCCTCGCGATGGTGATGCTGCTGCGCGGCTTCGCCGACGCGCTGATGATGCGCGGCCAGCAGGCCCTGGCCTATGGTGGCAGCGCCGGGTTCTTGCCACCCGAGCACTACAACCAGGTGTTCTCGGCGCACGGCACGATCATGATCTTCTTCGTCGCGATGCCGTTCGTGATCGGCCTGATGAACTTCGTCGTGCCGCTGCAGCTCGGCGAGCGCGATGTCGCGTTTCCCACGTTGAACTCGGTCGGCTTCTGGCTCACCGCGACCGGCGCGCTGCTGGTCAACATCTCGCTGTTCATCGGCGAATTCGCGCGCACCGGCTGGCTGCCGTACCCGCCGCTGTCGGAGCTCACGTATTCGCCCGGCGTGGGCGTCGACTACTACCTGTGGTCGCTGCAGATCTCGGGCATCGGCACCTTGCTGTCGGGCGTGAACCTCGTGACGACGATTCTCAAGATGCGCGCCCCCGGCATGACCTACCTACGCATGCCGATGTTCTGCTGGACCACGCTGGCCTCTAACCTGCTGATCGTCGCCGCGTTCCCGATCCTGACCGCGACGTTCGCGATGCTGCTGCTCGACCGCTACCTCGGCTTCCACTTCTTCACGAACGACGGCGGCGGCAACCTGATGATGTTCATGAACCTCATCTGGGCCTGGGGCCACCCGGAGGTCTACATCCTGATCCTGCCGGCGTTCGGCGTGTTCTCCGAGGTGTTCTCGACCTTCTCTCAGAAGCCGCTGTTCGGCTACCGCTCGATGGTGATCGCGACGATGGGCATCTGCATCCTGTCGTTCATGGTCTGGCTGCATCACTTCTTCACAATGGGTGCGGGGGCCAACGTCAACGCGATCTTCGGCATCGCGACGATGGTCATCGCGGTGCCGACCGGCGTGAAGGTGTTCAACTGGCTGTTCACGATGTATGGCGGGCGCATCGTGTTCTCGGCACCGATCCTGTGGGGCATCGGCTTCGTCGTCACGTTCGTGATCGGCGGCATGACCGGCGTGCTGCTCGCGGTGCCGCCGGCCGACTTCGTGCTGCACAACAGCCTGTTCCTGGTCGCGCACTTCCACAACGTCATCATCGGCGGGGTGCTGTTCGGCGCGTTCGCCGGCTACCAATACTGGTTCCCCAAGGCCTTCGGCTTCAAGCTGCACGA
>DATMIN010000253.1:0-14820 GCA_035554275.1 Burkholderiaceae bacterium | reverse complement strand
CGCGCGCTGCTGCCGCTCGCGCAGCGGGCGTGGGACGACGGCGCGGCCGTCGACGCCGCGCTCGCGCTGCCGCTGTACCTGCGCGACAAGGTCGCGCAGACGACGGCCGAACGCGCCGCTGCGCGCGCCGCGAAGGCGCTGTCGGAAGGTTTCGTTTGAGCGCGCAGTGGAAGGAGCAGGGCGCGGCCGATGTGCCGCCGCGGCTGCTGCCGATGACGCTGGCCGAGCTCGACGCGGTGATGGCGATCGAGGCCGCGGCCTACGCGTTCCCGTGGACCCGCGGCAACTTCATCGATTCGCTCGCGGCCGGCTACCCGGCACGCGTGCTGCGCGGTGCGCGCGGCGAATGGCTCGGCTACTTCGTCGCGATGCAGGGTGTCGACGAGATGCACCTGCTCAACCTCACCGTCGCGCCGCCGGCGCAGGGGCGCGGCCACGCGCGGGTGCTGATCGATGCGCTGATCGCGCTGTGCCGCGAGCGCGGCGCGCGCGCGCTGTGGCTCGAGGTGCGCGCCAGCAATGCGCGGGCGCGCGCGATGTACGTGCACCTCGGTTTCGCGCAGGTCGGCGTGCGCAAGGGCTACTACCCGGCGCCGCTGGGGCGGCGCGAGGATGCGGTGGTGATGAGTCTGGCGATCGAGCCGTTGGCCGCGCGGGGTGACGATGCGCTGGGATGAGCGCCAGCTCGCGATGCTGAAGGAAATGGGGATCCGGTTGTGGGAACCACAACCGGATCCCCATGGGGTGTCATGGAGCACCCCCCCTGCCCCCCCGCCGGGCGAGGGGGTGGGCGAGGCGCGGGCCTCGCCAGTTTTGGGCGGTGCTGCCCCGCCCGCGCCGGCCTCCGCCGTCGCCACGCTCGACTGGCCCGCGCTGCGCGAAGTCGTCGCGAGCTGCACCGCGTGCAAGCTGTGCGAGGGCCGGCGCCAGACGGTGTTCGGCGTTGGCCACGAGCGCGCGCACTGGATGGTCGTCGGCGAGGCGCCGGGCGAGCAGGAGGACCGGCTGGGCGAGCCCTTCGTCGGCCCGTCGGGTCGGCTGCTCGACAACATGCTGCGCGCGATCGGCCTGACGCGCGGCGCGGCCGAGCCGGCGCGCCAGGTCTACATCGCCAACACCGTCAAGTGCCGGCCGCCCGGCAACCGCAACCCGGCGCCGGAAGAGCTGGCGCGCTGCGAGCCGTTCCTGATCCGTCAGGTGCAGCTGGTGCAGCCGAAGATCATCCTCGCGATGGGCCGCTTCGCGGTGCAGCGGCTGCTGCGCAGCGACGAGCCGATCGGCCGGCTGCGCGGGCGCGTGCACCGCTACCAGGGCGTGCCGCTGATCGTCACGTACCACCCCGCCTACCTGCTGCGCAACCTCGAGGACAAGGCCAAGGCCTGGGACGACCTGTGCCTCGCGGCCGACACCGCCGCCCAGGCCGCGGCGGCTACCTCTTCTTGACCGGCCGCTTCCAGTTCGGGAACGATTGCGCGCGCGCGCGCGCCACCGTCAGCTGCCCGGCCGGCGCGTCCTTCGCGAGCGTCGAGCCGGCGCCGATCGTCGCACCGGCGCCGAGCGTGAGCGGCGCGATCAGCACGCAGTTGCTGCCGACGTGCACGTCGTCGCCGATCGTCGTGTGGTGCTTGTTGGCGCCGTCGTAGTTCGCGGTGATGCTGCCGGCGCCGAAGTTGACGCGCTCGCCGAGCGTCGCGTCGCCGAGGTAGGCGAGGTGGTTCGCCTTCGCGCCGCGCGCCAGCGTCGCGTTCTTGACCTCGACGAAGTTGCCGACGTGCACGTCCTCGCCGAGCACCGCGCCCGGGCGCAGCCGGGCGAACGGGCCGACCACCGCGTTCGCGCCGACCTGCACGCCGAGCGTGTCGCCGTCGATGTGGCTGAACGGCTGGATCCGCGCGCCGGCCGCGATGCGCGCGTTGCGCACGACGCAGTTCGCGCCGATCTGCACGCCGTCGCCGAGCTCGACGCGGCCCTCGAACACGCAGTTCACGTCGATCTCGACGTCGCTGCCGCAGAGCAGCTCGCCGCGCACGTCGAAGCGATCCGGGTCGGCCAGGCGCAGCCCGCCTTCCATCAGCGCCACCGCGTTGCGGCGCTGCAGGCGGCGCTCGAGCGCGGCCAGCTGCACGGCGCTGTTGACGCCGAGCACCTCGATCTCGCTCGTCGCCTTCTCGGTAACGACGGCCACGCCCTCGTGCACCGCCACCGCGACGATGTCGGTCAGGTAGAACTCGCCCTGGTCGTTGTCGTTCTCGAGCGCGGCGAGCCACTGCTTCAGCAGCCCGGTCGGCGCGGCCATCGCGCCGGTGTAGACCTCGCGGATCAGCCGCTCGGCCGGCGTCGCGTCGCGCTGCTCGACGATGCCGTGCACGCGGCCGCCTTCGTTCGCCGGGCGGCCGGCCGGGTCGCCGCGCACGATGCGGCCGTAGCCGGTCGGGTCGGCGAGGTCGACGGTCAGCAGCGCGAGGCGGTGCTCGCCGCACGCGTCGACGAGCGCGCGCAGCGTGGCGGCCTCGATCAGCGGCACATCGCCGTTCAGGATCAGCGTCGTGCCCTGCGCGTGCAGCAGCGGCACCGCCTGCTGCACCGCGTGGCCGGTGCCGAGCTGCGGCACCTGGCGCGCGAAGCGCACGCCCGGTACGGCGGCCGCGGCCTCGACCAGCTCGGCGCCGTGGCCGGTGATCACCACGATGCCGTCCGCCCCCAGGCCGGAGGCGGTTTGCAGAACATGCTGCAATAGGCTTCGGCCCGCCAGCTGGTGCAGCACCTTCGGCAGGGCCGATTTCATCCGGGTGCCCCGGCCGGCGGCCATGATCACGATGTCGAGCGCCATGCTGTCAGTCTTTCGAAGATTCTGGTTCCGGTCGCTGATTATCGCGGCGCTGTGCGCGTCGCTCGTGGGGTTGACGGGCTGCAGCGCGCTGCGTCTGGCCTACGCGACCGGGCCCGACATCGTCTACTGGTGGCTCGACGGCTACATCGATTTCACCAGCGCGCAGACGCCGCGCGCGCGCGAGTCGATCCGCAGCTGGTTCGTCTGGCACCGCCGCACCCAGGTGCCCGACTATGCCGCGCAACTCGTGCGCGCGCAGGCCGAGGTGCTGGCCGACACCACGCCGGCGCGCGTCTGCGAGTGGCAGGCCGAGGTGCTCAAGCGCGTGCGCATCGCGTTCGACCGCATCGCGCCCGACGCCGCCGAGGTGATGCTCACGGTTACGCCGGCGCAGGTGAAATACCTCGAAGATCGCTACGAGAAGTTCAACCGCGAGTACCGCGACGCCTACCTGCAGGCCGATCCGCGCCAGCGCGCCGACGAATCGCTCAAGCGCGTCGTCGATCGCGCCGAGACGCTCTACGGCCGGCTCGACGAGGCGCAGCGCGAGCGCATCGTCGAGGCCCTGACGCGCTCGCCGTTCGACCCCGAGCTGTGGCTCGCCGAGCGGCACGCGCGCCAGCAGGACGCGCTGCAGATCCTGCGCCGCGTCGGCAGCACGGCGGCCGGCGACGGCGCGACGCGCGAGCAGGCGCTGGCCGAACTGCGCGGTTATGTCGAGCGGCTCGCGCGCTCGCCGCGCGAGAACTACCGCCGCTACAGCGAGCGGCTGGCCGAGTTCAATTGCGCGTTCGGCGCCGCGCTGCACAACGCGACGACGCCGGCGCAGCGCCACGTCGCCGCCGAGCGCCTGGCCGGCTGGGAAGGCGACCTGCGCGCGATCGCCGCGGGCACCGAGCCGGCCGCCGCCGGCAGCACCCGGCCCGGTGCGCCGCCTTAACGCGCGGCCGAGAGCTGCGTCGTCACGGTGCGCGGGTTTGGCCCGGCGTTCGGGAAGTCTCTCAGCGCGGCCTGGAACATCGCCGGCAGCAGCGCGTTGATCGCCGGGCTCGGGCCGGTGTTGTTGGCGCGCGCCTCGTAGAGCAGCGCGCCGCTCTTGCGGTCGCGGATCAGCAGCGCGACCTCGCGCTCGAAGGTTGGCGTGTAGTCGTACGGGCCGTAGCCCCACGGGCTGCCCCAGCCCCAGCCGGGGCCCCACGGGCCGCGCCCGAAGCGGCCGTAGCCGTAGCGCCAGCCGCCGCGCCAGAACAGCGGGTCGTTGTAGATCCACGGGTCGTTGCTGGTGACGCGCGCGCCGACCTGCATCAGGTACTCGGCGCCGCCGGCGTCGGCCGCGGCGCGGAAGCCCGCGGCCTCGAGCGCGCCGCGCGCGGCATCTTCGAGCTGCTGGCGCCGCTCGGGGTGCTCGGCCTGCGACGGCAGCCGCTCGAACACGAAGGTCGCCGGCTTGCGCTCGGCCGGCCAGCTGCCGTAGGTCGAGACCGAGCTGTTCAGCTGGTTGAGCGAGGCGCAGCCGCCGAGCACGAGGGCGAACGCGGCGGCGATGATCGGTCTGAACATGGCGGTCTCCTGCGAGGCGTGTCAGCGTGCGGCCGGCCAGCCGATCGTCGTGATGCCCGGCGCCGAGGCCGCCGGCGCGGCACAGGCCTCGGCGTCGTCGAACGCCCGGTCGCCGGCGGGATCGGCCACGCCGTTCGGTTGGAGCGTGACGAACGGGTGCAGGTTCCGATCCATCAGGTGCGACGGCACGACGTTGGCCATCGCCGTGAACATGTTCTCGACGCGCCCCGGGAAGCGCCGTTCCCAGTCGCGCAGCATCGCCTTCATCTGCACGCGCTGCAGGTTGTCCTGGCTGCCGCACAGCGTGCACGGGATGATCGGATAGGCGCGGTGCGCGGCCCAGCGCTCGAGGTCGGCCTCGTTCGCGTAGGCGAGCGGGCGGATCACGACGTGCTGGCCGTCGTCGCTGACGAGCTTGGCCGGCATGCCCTTCAGCTTGGCGCCGAAGAACATGTTCATCAGCAGCGTCTGCAACATGTCGTCACGATGGTGACCGAGCGCAATCTTGGTCGCACCGAGTTCGCCGGCCACGCGGTACAGGATGCCGCGCCGCAGCCGCGAGCACAGGCTGCACATCGTCTTGCCTTCGGGGATCACGCGCTTGACGATGGAGTAGGTGTCCTGGTTCTCGATGTGGAACGGCACGCCGAGGCGGCTCAGGTACTCGGGCAGCACGTGCGCGGGAAAGCCGGGCTGCTTCTGGTCGAGGTTGACGGCGATCAGCTCGAAGCGGATCGGCGCGCGCGCCTTCAGGTTGATCAGCAGATCGAGCAGCGCGTGGCTGTCCTTGCCGCCCGAGACGCAGACCATCACCTTGTCGCCGTCTTCGATCATGTTGAAGTCGACGATCGCCTGGCCGACCTGGCGGTGCAGCCGCTTCGACAGCTTCTGCAGTTCGACCGAGAGCTTCGGTGGGTTCGTCGCGGGCGGTTCCAGCACGGCGCTCATGTGGTGGTTTCCTTCAGGCCGAAGACCTCGCAGCCGACCGACGCGCAGTCGGGATACACGTCGGGCTTCTCGGTCGAGACCCGCGCCGCGCGAACCTTCGGGTGCGCCAGCATCATCGCCAGCACGTCGTCGCACAATGTTTCTTGCAGATGAATGTGGCCGCGCGCCACGCGCTCGGCGATGCCGCGGCGCATGAAGTCGTAGTCGAGCACCTCGTCGAGCGCGTCGGCGCGCGGCGTCGACAGCGCGAGCGGCACGTACAGGTCGACATTGAGCAGCACGCGCTGGCTCGCGGCCTTCTCGGCATCGTGCACGCCGATCCCGATCGAGACCTCGTAGTCGCGCAGGAACAGACGCCGGCAGTCCATCAGGCGCGGGTGGCTCAGCAGGCTCAGCATGACGGGGGCGACTCGCGTTGCGCGAGGTAAAGCACGTCGCGCGGCTGGCGGCTCAGATGCTGGCCGCCGTCGACCAGCAGCGTCGTGCCGGTGATCGCCGGCGATTCGATCAGGAAGCGCACCGCGCGCGCGATGTCGTCGGGCGTCGACGAGTGGCCGAGCGGCGTCATGCGCTGCGCGCGCGCGAACTCGGCCTCGCTCATCGGGCCCGACGGCAGCGTCACGCCGGGCGCCACGCCGCACACGCGCACGCGCGGCGCGAGCGCCTGCGCGAGCATCACCGTCGCGGCCTGCAGCGCTGCCTTCGACAGCGTGTACGAGAAGTGGTCGGGGTTCGGGTTCCACAGCTTCTGGTCGATCAGGTTGACGACGCAGCCGCGCCGCTCGCCGTGATCCAACTGCGCGTGCAGCGCCTGCGCGAGCAGGATCGCCGGCGCGGTGTTGGCGCGCCAGTGGCGTTCCATCGCGGCGTGGCCGAACGTCTGCGCGGCGTCTTCCTCGAAGGTCGAGGCGCTGTTGACCACCGCGTCGATGCGGCCGAGCCGCGCCACCACCGCGGGCACGAGCGCGCGGCACGCGGCCTCGTCCGACAGATCGGCCTGCAGTGCCTCGGCGTGCGCGCCGAGGGCGCGCGCTTGCAAGACCGTTGCGTGCGCGTCGGCCTCCGAGCCGCGGTAGTGCACCGCGAGGTCGTGGCCGTGCGCGGCGAGCTCGAGCGCGATCGCGCGGCCGAGCCGGCGCGCGGCGCCGGTGACGAGCACGACAGGGCGTGGAGAAGCGGGCATGGTTCCTACAATGCGGCGATGCAAGCGCCGGATGCCGCCAGTGTATCGACGGGCCTCGCCTCGTTGATCCGCAGGGCGATCGCGCGCGACGGCGGCTGGCTGCCGTTCGACCGCTTCATGGCGCTCGCGTTGTACGCGCCCGGCCTGGGCTACTACGCGCGTTCGAGCCGCCAGTTCGGCCTGATGCCCGAATCGGGCAGCGATTTCGTCACCGCGCCCGAGCTCTCGCCGCTGTTCGCGCGCGCGCTCGCGCGGCAGGTCGCGCAGGCGCTGCGCGCGAGCGGAACGCGCGAACTCTGGGAGTTCGGCGCCGGCTCCGGCGTGCTCGCCACGCAGCTGCTCGACGCGCTCGACGGCCTCGGCGCCGCGGTCGAGCGCTACACGATCGTCGACCTGTCGGCCACGCTGCGCGAGCGCCAGCGCGAGCGGCTCGCGGCGCACGGCGCGCGCGTGCGCTGGGTCGATGCGCTGCCCGAGGCGATGCGCGGCGTCGTCGTCGGCAACGAGGTGCTCGACGCGATGCCGGTGCAGCTGCTGCACTTCGACGGCGCGCACTGGCACGAGCGCGGCGTGGTCGCGCATGACGGCGGCTTCGCGTGGGCCGATCGCGCGACCGCGCTGCGCCCGCCGCTCGATGCGGCGGCGCTCGCGCTGCTGGCGCCCGGCACCGTGACCGAGCTGTCGCAGCAGGCGCCGGCGTTCGTCGCGACGCTCGCCGACCGCCTCGAGCGCGGCGCTGCGTTCTTCGTCGACTACGGCTTCCCGCGCGCCGAGTACTACCACCCGCAGCGCAGCGGCGGCACCTTGATGTGCCACCGCGCGCACCGCGCTGATACCGACCCGCTCGCCGACGTCGGCCTGAAGGACATCACCGCGCACGTCGATTTCACCGCCATCGCGCTGGCCGGCCAGGACGCCGGCCTCGACGTGCTCGGCTACACGACGCAGGCGCACTTCCTGTTCAACTGCGGCATCACCGAGCTGCTCGAAGGCGCCGACCTGCGCACATCGGCGAACGCGCACAAGTTGCTCGCCGAGCACGAGATGGGCGAGCTGTTCAAGGTGATCGGGTTCGCGAAGGGCTGCGACGCCGCGTTCGTGGCCGATCCGCTCGGCTTCACGTACGGCGACCGGTCGCACACGTTGTGATCCGTTGGCTCGTTGTCGTCTTCCTCGCCCTCGTGCTGTTCAGCGGCCTGCGCCCGTGGCTCGAGAAGTTCGGCCTCGGCCGGCTGCCGGGCGATTTCCGCTTCCGGCTGTTCGGGCGCGAGTGGTTCGTGCCGTTCGCGAGCAGCGTCGTGCTCAGCCTCTTGGCGATGGCGCTGATGCACTTTCTGTAGCGCCGCTACGATCGGACGGATGCGTTGTTCCCGGAGCGCTTCACGATGACCACCGCCACGCCACCAACCGCCGGCCGCTTCGGCAGCGGCCAGACGATCCCGCGCGTCGAGGACGCCAGCCTGCTCGCCGGCCTCGGCCGCTTTACCGACAACGTCGCGGTCGAGGGCGCGGTCCACGTCGCGTTCCTGCGCTCGCCGTACGCGCACGCGCGGATCATGTCGATCGACACCGCCGCGGCGGCCGCGATGCCCGGCGTGCGCGCGGTCTACACCGGCGCGCAGCTCGCGCGGGCCGGCGTCAAGCCGATGCCCAAGGTCGCCGGCTTCCAGCGCGCGAACGACCAGTCGCTGGCGATGAGCCCGCGTCACGTGCTCGCACTCGACACGGTGTGCTTCGTCGGCGAAGCGGTCGCCGCGGTCGTGGCCGACACGCGCGACGCCGCGCGCGACGCGGCCGAGGCGATCATGGTCGACTACGACGAGCTGCCGGCCGTCGTCGACGCCGTCACCGCCACGTCGCCCGATGCGCCGGTGCTGTGCGCCGACGCGCCCGACAACATCGCCGCCGAACTGCGCCACGGCGACGCGAAGGCCACCGAGGCCGCGTTCGCCGCGGCCGCGCACGCGGTCTCGCTCGACATCGTCAACCAGCGCCTCGCGCCGAGCCCGATGGAGCCGCGCAGCATCGTCGCCGCGTTCGACGCCGAGGCGAATCACCTGACGGTGCGCATCAGCAGCCAGATGCCGACCGGCGTGCGCGGCTCGCTGGTCGAGCTGATCCCCGGCCTGACGATCGAGAACACGCGCGTCGTCGTCGGCGATGTCGGCGGCGGCTTCGGCATGAAGACCGGCGCGCACCCCGAAGACATCGTCGTCGCCTACGCCGCGAAAGACCTGAAGCGTGCGGTGCGCTGGCAGGCCGAGCGCGTCGAGGAGTTCCTGTCGGCCACGCACGGCCGCGACGTGATCAGCCGCGCCGAGATGGCGCTCGATGCAAACGGCCGCGTGCTCGCGATGCGCGTGCACTCGCTCGCCAACGTCGGCGCGTACCCGACCGGCGCCGGCGTCGCGATCCAGCTGCTGATCGGGCCGTGGGTCTCGACCAGCATCTACGACATCAGGACGATCGACCTGCACTACCTCGCGGTGATGACGAACACGACGCCGACCGGCCCCTACCGCGGCGCCGGCCGACCCGAGGCGATCTACCTGACCGAGCGGCTGTTCGACGCGGCCGCGCGCGAGATGAAGATCGACCCCGCCGAGCTGCGCCGTCGCAACCTGATCGCGCCCGAGCAGATGCCGTACAAGAACGCGATGGGGCAGACGTATGACAGCGGGCGCTTCGCGCAGATCCTCGACGCCGGGTTGAAGCTCGCCGACTGGGACGGCTTCGCGGCGCGGCGGAAGGCGAGCGAGGCCAAGGGCCTGCTGCGCGGCCGCGGCCTCGCGAGCTTTCTCGAATGGACCGGCGGCAACGCGTTCGAGGAGCGCGTGATCGTGCGCGTCTCGGCCGACGGCTATGTCGAGATCGGCTCGGCGACACAGGCGATGGGGCAGGGCATCGCGACCAGCTACGTGCAGCTTGCGGTCGACGTGTTCGGCGTCGGCGCCGACCGCATCCGTGTGCTGCAGGGCGACACCGATCGCGCCAACGGCTTCGGCAGCGCCGGCTCGCGCTCGCTCTTCACCGGCGGCTCGGCGGTGCGCGTCGCCTCCGAGCGCACGATCGACAAGAGCAAGCAGCTCGCCGGCGAGGTGCTCGAGGTCGCGCCGACCGACATCGAGTACCTCGAAGGGCGCTTCAAGGTCGTCGGCACCGACGTCGAGATCGGCCTGTTCGAGCTCGCCGGCAAGCAGCCCGAGCAGCACATCCTGATCGACTCGACCAGCAGCGTCGGCGGGCCGACATGGCCGAACGGCTGCCATGTGTGCGAGGTCGAGATCGACCCCGGCACCGGCCACGTCGAGATCGCGTCGTACACGTCGGTCAACGACATCGGCCGCGTCGTGAGCCCGGCGATCGTCGCCGGCCAGATCGAAGGCGGCGCGGTGCAGGGCATCGGCCAGGCGCTGTGTGAGGCGATCACCTACGACCGCGAGAGCGGCCAGCTGCTGACCGCGAGCTACCAAGACTATGCGATGCCGCGCGCGGTGGTCGCAAGCGCGATGTTCGAGACGCGCTTCGACACCTCGATTCCGTGCACGACGAACCTGCTCGGCGTGAAGGGCGTCGGCGAGCTCGGCACGATCGGCGCGACGCCGGCGGTCGTCAACGCCGTGATCGACGCGCTCGATCACGCCGGCCTCGGCCGGCAGGCCGAGCGCATCCAGATGCCGCTGACGCCGCCGCGCGTGTGGCGCGCGCTCGCCGGCGAGTTCGATCCGTCGCCGTTCGGCTGAGCCAGCAAACACGCGCGAGCGCGTGATACGACCGGTGACAGCGCCGGCGCGGGAAGTCCTATGGTCGTTCGCTGCATCACGACCCGGGGCTGTGCCCGAACCGCAACCATGACCTTCGATCCTTGCATCCGCGCGCTGCTCGCCGCTGCATTCGCGCTGAGCCACCTCGCCGCGCAGGCGGCCTCGCAGGCCCCGGTGGCGGCCGAGAACGGCATGGTCGTGACAGCGCAGCACCTGGCCACGCGCGTCGGCGTCGACGTGCTGCGCGACGGCGGCAACGCGGTCGATGCGGCGGTCGCGGTGGGCTACGCGCTCGCGGTCGTCTACCCGGCGGCGGGCAACCTCGGCGGCGGCGGCTTCATGACGATCCAGTTCGCCGACGGCCGCAAGACCTTTCTCGACTTCCGCGAGAAGGCGCCGCTCGCCGCGACGCCGAACATGTACCTCGGGCCCGACGGCAACGTGATCAAGGGCGCGACGACGACCGGCCACCTCGCCGTCGGCGTGCCCGGCACGGTTTCGGGCCTCGAGTACGCGCTGAAGAAGTACGGCACGATGAAGCGCGCCGCGCTGCTGGCGCCGGCGATCAAGTATGCACAGGACGGTTTCGTGCTCGACCAGGGCGACATCGACATGTTCGCGACCGCGACCGACGACTTCAAGAAGGACGCCGCCAGCGCCGCGATCTTCCTGAACCACGGCGCGCCGTTCGAGGTCGGCCAGAAGATCGTGCAGAAGGATCTCGCGCAGACGCTGAAGGCGATCGCCGCGCAGGGCGAGACCGGCTTCTATCAGGGGCCGGTCGGGGCCGCGATCGTCGCCAGCAGCCGGGCCGGCAAGGGGATCATCGTGCAGGCCGATCTCGACCAGTACCGCACACGCGAACTCGCGCCGGTCGAGTGCAGCTACCGCGGCTACGGCATCGTCTCGGCGCCGCCGCCGAGCTCGGGCGGCGTGGTGATCTGCGAGATCCTGAACATCCTCGAGGGCTACCCGATGAAGGAGCTCGGCTTTCGCTCGGCGCAGGCGGTGCACTACCAGATCGAGGCGATGCGCCACGCGTATGTTGACCGCAACAGCTACCTCGGCGACCCCGATTTCGTGAACAACCCGCTCGAGCGCATGCTGTCGAAAGACTACGCGGCGAAGCTGCGCGGCGTGATCGCGCCCGACAAGGCCGGCGTGTCGAAGGACATCAAGCCGGGCGTCGCGCCGCACGTCGTCGCCGAGGGCAGCAACACCACGCACTACTCGATCGTCGACCAGGCCGGCAATGCGGTCTCGGTGACGTACACGCTGAACGACTGGTTCGGCGCGAAGGTCACCGCGGCCGGCACCGGCGTGTTGCTGAACGACGAGATGGACGACTTCACCGCGAAGGTCGGCGTGCCCAATCTGTACGGCCTGGTGCAGGGCGAGCCGAACAAGATCGAGCCCGGCAAGCGCCCGCTCAGCTCGATGAGCCCGACGATCGTCACGAAGGACGGCAAGCCGGTGATGGTGGTCGGCACGCCCGGCGGCAGCCGCATCATCACCGCGGTGCTGCACACGATCGTCAACCTGATCGACTACGGCATGAACGTGCAGGAAGCGGTCGACGCGCCGAAGTTCCACCAGCAGTGGCTGCCCGACGTGACCAACGTCGAGGCCTTCGCGCTCAGCCCCGACACGCGCAAACTCCTCGAAGACCGCGGCCAGACGTTCGGCCCGCCGCAGCCGGCGAACCACGTGGCGGCGATCCTGGTCGGTGCGCCGTCGCTCGGCGGCCAACCGGTCGGCCGCAACCGCTTCTACGGCGCGAACGACCCACGGCGCAATTCGGGGCTCGCGCTCGGCTACTGAGCGCGCGCTAAGCTGCGGGCTCCGCTTGTGCCCCGGAGCTAGGGCCTGTTCACACTACGGACGGCAGATGCGTTGTCACCAGAACAGCCGTGAGCAAGGCGCAAACCGCAGCCGGGGTTGGGCCCCGGCGAGGATTTGCAACGCCGCGCACGGCTGTTCTGGTGACAACCCTTCGGGAAGGGGTCGCTTGCGGCGCAGCGCGGCGTTGCAGCCCTTGCCCGCACGCCAGTGCGGGCGGCGGCCTGCGCCTTGCTCTGCGCCGCAATCGACCCCTTCGCACTGCCGTCCGTAGTGTGAACAGGCCCTAGACGACGATGCCGCTGTTCGCCCGTGCCGCGCCGGCCTTGCTGTGGCTTGCCGCGGCGCTGCTCGGCTGCCAGGCCACGACGGCACCGCCGGCGGGCGTGCCGGCCGCGGCGGCCGTCGCGCGTGCCGGCGCCGAGCCGGGCCTCGTGCCGTTCGCGTCGGACGAGGGCCTCGCGCGCCTCGCGCGCTCTGCCGCGAAGGCCGATTTCCCGCTGCTCGCGAACCAGTTCGAGGCGCAACTGAACGCCGCGTTCTGCGGGCCGACCAGCGCGGCGATCGTGCTCAATGCGGTGCGTGGCCGCAGCGCCGCGTTGCCGCGCGACCACGGCCGGCTGCGCGCCGACGACCTGCGCTACCTGCCGAGCGGCTTCGACCCGATCGTGCCGCGCTACACGCAGGACAACGTGATCGAGAAGGGCGCGAAGACGCGCGCCCAGGTGCTCGGCGAGCCGATCGCGCTCGCCGACGGCGCGAGCAAGCGCGACTTCGGCTACCAGCTGCGTCAGTTCGACCAGATGCTGCGCGCCAACGGGCTGGCCACGCGCGTCGTCGTCGTCGACGAGGCGCGTTCCGAGGCCGCGGTGCGCAACGAGATCGCCGCGAGCCTCGCGAAGCCCGGCGAATTCGTCGTCGTCAACTACCGGCGCGAGGCGGTCGGGCAGCAGGGCGGCGGCCACATCTCGCCGCTCGGCGCCTACGACGCGGCGACCGATTCGTTCCTCGTGCTCGACGTCAACCCGGCCGCCGCCGGCTGGGTGTGGATGCCGGCGGCGACCTTGGTGCGCGGCATGCGCACCTTCGACACCGCGGAGAATCGCGGCTACGTCGTCGTCGAGTCGCGCTGAGGTCGATGACGATACCCGCGCGCCGCGAGATCGCTGCGCCGAGGTCGCAAGTCACGCGCCGGGCGGTCACGCGCGCGCCGCGCTCAAGTGGCGCGCAGTCGGGCCGATAGACGAGGGACCTTCAACCGATCCGACGGAATCCTCATGAAACGCATTTTTGCAGTGGCGCTCTGCGCGCTGGGTCTGGCGGCCGCCATCGCCGCCTGCGGCGGCGGGGGCGACGACGGGGCCAATGCGGACAAGCTGACGATCGTCGGCTCCGGCAGCTGAACCGCAAGGCACGCATCATGAAGCTCATCCGTTCGACGCTGGCCCTCGCGGCCGGCCTGCTCTCCTTCAACGCCCTGGCCCTCGATGCGAGCTCGCTCAAGCTCCAGGTCTATTCGGTGATGCTGTCGACCAGCCCGCTGTGCAGCAGCCCGGTGACGGTGTTCTCGAGCCCGACCGCGACCGAGGTCGACTTCCTGTCGACCCCGACGCTCGGCAGCGGCAACCCGGCCGACGCCACCTACCGGTGCGTCATCATCAAGATGTCGGACCTGATCAAGTTCAAGCCCAGCGGCACTTCGGGAACCTGCACCGCAGGAACCGAATATGTCGCCGACGTGTGCCGCAGCGACAACGGCGGCACGACGCACGCGCCGGATGCCGCCGGTTCGACGACGACCTGCACCGGCACCGACGCGGCGCCGCAGTCCGACGCGGTGTACCTCTACCTGACGACGAACGCCTCGGCCGGATCGGGCGGGGAGACCTTCATTCAGCCGACTTCTGCCAGCAGCACCTTCGGGCTGCACCTGACGGCGCCGCTGACGATCGCGGGCAACGCGAAGTCGAAGTTCGTCGTCAACGCCGTCGGCAAGGTCTCGGGTGACGATGTCACCTGCGGCATGAATCCGCCGGTGTTCGGCTTCGCGCCGGTGCCCTGAATCGGGGCTCTCCTCAACCCCGCTTCGCCACCAGCGTCAGGATGTCGTAGCTCGCGACGAGCTCGTCGTCCTGATTCGTGACTTCCACGTCCCACGCGACGACGCCCTGGCCGACGCCGTTCGCGTCCTTCTTCTGCCGGTCGGTCTTGCGCTTGCACGTGAGCCGCGCGCGGATCGTGTCGCCGATGCCGACAGGTTTGACGAAGCGCAGCGTGTCCAGGCCATAGTTCGCGAGCACCGGGCCGGGCGCGGGCGACACGAATAAGCCGGCTGCGGCCGAGAGCACGAAGTAGCCGTGCGCGATGCGCTTGCCGAACGGCGATTCCTTCGCCGCGATCTCGTCGAAGTGCATATAAAAGTAGTCGCCCGAGATGCCGCCGAACGCGACGATGTCGGCCTCGCCGACGGTGCGGCGGTGCGTCAGCAGCGAGTCGCCGATCGCGAGATCCTCGTACCACTTGCGGAACGGGTGCAGATCCGACTCGCTGACCTTCGCGCCGCGGATGTGCTCGCCGGTCACGGCCGCGAGCATCGTCGGCGAGCCCTGCAGCGCCGCGCGCTGCAGGTAGTGCTTGACGGCGCGGATGCCGCCGAGCTCTTCGCCGCCGCCGGCGCGGCCCGGGCCGCCGTGCTT
>DATMIN010000252.1:0-16418 GCA_035554275.1 Burkholderiaceae bacterium | reverse complement strand
CCGACCACGCGTTACGCGCTGCCGGAGCAGAAGCTCGGCCAGATCCCCGGCTCCGGCGGCTCGGCGCGGCTGCAGAAGATGATCGGCATCACGCGCACCAAGGACGTGGTGATGCGCTCGCGCCGCATCGCCGGCGAACAGGCGTACGACTGGGGCATCGCGACCGAATGCGTGCCCGACGCCGAACTCGAGGCGGCCACCGACCGCCTGGTCGAGGAGCTCTGCACCTTCTCGCCGCTGGCCCAGCGCACCGCGAAGAAGCTGCTCAACGACACCGAGGACTCGACGCTGTCGATCGCGATCGAGCTGGAAGGCCATTGCTACAGCCGCCTGCGGTCGTCGGATGATTTCCGCGAAGGCGTCGAAGCGTTCCGCGACAACAAGCGCACGCCGAACTTCACCGGGTCGTGACCGGCGGCATGCGAACCGAGCGTTTCCTCTCGATCGCCGATCTCGCCCGCGCCGCGCGGTGGCGGCTGCCGTCCGGCATCCACGGCTATGTCAGCGGCGGCTCGGAGGACGAGCGCTCGGTGGCGGCCAACCGCCGCGCCTTCGAGCGCTGGCAGTTCCTGCCCCAGCCGCTGGTCGACGTCTCGCGGCGTACTCAATCGGTCGAACTGTTCGGCCGCCGCTACGCGTCGCCGGTCGGCATCGCACCGATGGGCGTCAGCGGCCTGTGCTGCTTCGACGGCGACGTGGAACTCGCCTGCGCGGCCGCGCAGATGGAGGTGCCGTCGGTGCTCAGCGCCGCGTCCACCGTGCCGCTGGAGCGCGTGCTGCGCGAGGCGCCCGGCACCTGGGTTCAGGCCTACCTGCCGGCTCGCACCGAGGTGATCGCGCCGCTGCTCGAGCGGCTGCAGGCGGCGGCGGTGCCGGTGCTCGTGGTGACGGTCGACGTGCCGATCGCCGCCACGCGCGAGAACGAATGGCGCAACGGCTTCAGCATCCCCTTGCGCCTCACGCCCAGATTGATGGCGAGCGGCCTGGCACGCCCGCGCTGGCTGATCGAGACCTTCGTCCGCACCTTGCTGAAGCAGGGCGTTCCGCATTTCGAGAACTTCACCGCCACCCGCGGCGGGCCCGTCATCACCGCCGCCAAGGGCGACCACCGCGCCGGCCGCGCGGCCATGACGTGGAAAGAGATTGCGTGGATCCGCGAGCACTGGACGGGCCGCCTGGTGATCAAGGGCATCCTGCGGCCCGAGGACGCGCGCAGCGCCGAGCGCATCGGCTGCGACGGCATCATCGTCTCGAACCACGGCGGCCGGCAGCTCGACGGCGCCGTCGCCCCGCTGGACGCGCTGCCGCCTATCGCCGATGCGGTGCAGCGCCTCGTCGTGATGCTGGACAGCGGCGTGCGCCGCGGCACCGACGTGCTGAAGGCGCTCGCGCTGGGCGCGCGCATGGTCTTCGTCGGCCGGCCCGCGATGTACGGCTTGGCGGTGGGCGGCCGGGCCGGCGCGGCGCACGCGCTGCGGATCCTGCAGCGCGAGATCGACGTCGACCTCGCGCTGCTGGGCTGCCGCGACCTGCGATCTCTCGGCCGACAGCACGTTGTCGCCTCCGGTTCGCTGCCGCTGCAGCCGAGTGCGCTGGCCGAGAAGCCGGTCCATCATGGTTCTCCCTTGCTCGAGCCCGATCTTCTATGAACGCCACCCTGTCTCCTCGAACCGGCGGGCAGATCCTCGTCGACGCGCTCGCCATCCAGGGCATCGACACGGTGTACTGCGTACCGGGCGAAAGCTTTCTCGCCGCGCTCGACGCGTTGTACGAACGGCGCGAGACGATCCGGCTCGTCGTCTGCCGGCACGAAGGCGGCGCCGGCCACATGGCCGAGGCACACGGCAAACTCACCAACCGGCCCGGCGTCTGCTTCGTCACGCGGGGCCCGGGCGCGACCAACGTCAGCATCGCCGTCCACACCGCGCGCCAGGATTCGACGCCGCTGATCGTCTTCGTCGGCCAGGTGGCGCGCGGCGACATGGGCCGCGAGGCATGGCAGGAGATCGACTACCGGCAGATGTTCGGGAAGATCGCCAAGTGGGTCGACCAGGTCGACAGCGCCCAGCGCCTGCCCGAGATCGTGCACCGCGCCTTCCATGTGGCCACGTCGGGCCGGCCCGGCCCCGTGGTGATCGCATTGCCCGAAGACATGCTGGCGGAGACCGCGACGGTGGCCGATGCGCCGCGCATCGTGCGCAGCGAAGCCGCACCCACGGCGGAGGCGATGCAAGCGCTGGCGGCCGAACTGGCACGCGCCGAACGGCCGATCATGATCCTCGGCGGCGGCGGCTGGACGGCTGCGGCCTGCGACGACATGGCCGCGTTCGCCGAAGCGCACCGGCTGCCGGTGGCCTGTGCCTTCCGCCGGCAGGACCTGCTCGACAACCACCACGCGTGCTACGTCGGCGAGGCCGGCCTGGGCATGGACCCGCGGCTGGCCACACGCATCCGCGAGGCCGATCTCGTGATCGCGGTCGGCGCGCGGCTCGGCGAGACGACGACCAACGGCTACACGCTGCTCGGCGTGCCGCGGCCGGCCGCGCGGCTGGTGCACGCGCACGCCGACCCGGACGAGCTGGGCCACGTCTACCACGCGGACGTTCCGATCAACGCGACGCCCGCTGCCTTCGCGCGCGCCGCGCGCGCCCTGTCCGCCGCACCCGAAGACGCGACCCGATGGCGCGCCTGGACCGCGGCCGCGCGCAGCGACCATCTCGCGGACCTGGAGCCGTCGCCGATGGCGGGCCCGGTCGATCTCGGCCAGGTGATGCTGCACCTGCGCGAGGTCTTGCCGCCCGACAGCATCGTCACCAACGGCGCGGGCAACTACACGCTGTGGGTGCAGCGCTTCTACCGCTACCGCGGCTGGCGCACCCAGGTCGCGCCGACCAGCGGAACGATGGGCTACGGGCTGCCCGCCGCCATCGCGGCCAAGCTCGTGCATCCGCAGCGCACGGCGGTCTGCTTCGCCGGCGACGGCTGCTTCCTGATGAATGGGCAGGAGCTGGCCACCGCCGTTCAGTACGGCCTGAACGTGATCGTCATCGTCGTCAACAACGGCATGTACGGCAGCATCCGCATGCACCAGGAGCGCCACTACCCTGGCCGCCTGTGGGGCACCTCGCTCGTCAACCCGGACTTCGCGTGCTTGGCCCGTTCGTACGGCGCCAGCGGCGAGGTGGTCGAACGCACCGCCGACTTCGCCGCTGCATTGCAGCGCGCGATGGTGGCCGGCCGGCCTGCGCTGATCGAGCTGCGCGTCGATGGACAGACGCTGTCGCCGCGTGCAATGGTGGCGGCGCTGCGGGGGGGCGTCCAATAGGTGCGGTCGCAGACAATGGGGCCTACTCCTTGTACGACTCGACGTTGAAGCTCATTTTGATTTCATCGGACACCGGTCCGATGAATGTCTTCATGCCGAAGTCGCTGCGTTTGAACTGAGTCACCGCGTCGGCGCCGCACATTTCCTTCTTCGTGAAGGGATGCGGGCCGCACTTGAACGCCGTGACGGTGAGCTTCACCGGCTTGGTGACACCCAGCAGTGTCAGCGTTCCGTCGATGCTTTCCAGCGCGTCGCCGCTGAAGTTGAACTTCGTGGACTTGTAGGTCGCGTCGGGGAATTCGGCGACGTTGAAGAAGTCCGCCGAACGCAGGTGTTCGTCGCGCGAGCGCGGGCCGTAGGTCTTTTCGGCCCAGCTGCCCGCGACGTGTTTCGCATCACCGGTCGTGATCGACGCCGTCACGATCTTGACTTCCAGCGCGCCCGTCTTCGCGGCGCGATCCAGCGTGATCGTTCCGCTCATCTGGTCGAAGCGACCGTGCAGCGTCGACATGCCCAGATGCCCGACCGAGAAACTGGGGAACGAATGAACGACGTCGATCAAGTAGGTTTCGGGTGCGGCAAGCGCAGGCGCGGGAAGCATGGCGAGCACCAGCGCGGACTTGAACAGGGACATGGAATTCTCCAAGATTAGAAGTGAAACGAGAAAACGGCCTTGAGAACTACGACGACGAGGATGCGCCGCCGCTCAAGGCCAAACCGATCGCAACGGCGACGGGAACGAACGCGGCGAGGCTGACCCAGATCGCCGCCAGCCACAGAGGTTGCGGCCGCGGTGGCACGGCACGCACGGCCCAGGGCACGGCCACGAGCGGCAGCAGGCAGTACCAGCGCAACTCGCCGGTGAACACCGACAGCAGGCCCACGAGTCCGGCCACCACGCTTGCCGGCCATGCCAATGTCCAGCCGGAGGTCGCGAGGCGGCCGGTGATCATCGGCACCAGCAGCGTTGCGCCGGCACCCGCGGCGACCGCGATCCCCACCTGAGCAAGGAGCGCCGAGGCGCCGAGCAAAGCCAGCGCGCCCGCCCCCACTCCCAACGCAACGGCAGACGCGGCCGCGCGCAAGGTATCGTCGCGCGCCGTCTGAACCGATGCGACGAGCCCGCCCATGAACGCGGCAGCGGCAATGCCCGCGCCCCAGGCCGCAACTGTTTCGCGCTGCTGGAGCACGCGCAGGACGACCCAGACACTGGCCAGCGCCGCGGCACCGGCCAGCGCCGCGCGAACGCGCGGCGACGGCGTGACGCCGCCCAGCTCCAGCGGCAACACCAGCAGGACCGCGGCCGCGCCCACCAGCACCATCTTGCGCACCGAGGTGAAGGACTCGAACGAGACGCCGATGGCCAGCACGACCACCGTGAAGAACGCGGCGCCGATGGCCAGCCCAAGCAGGCGGCTGCGCTGAAGCAAGGCGGACGAGGCCAGCGCGACCAAGAACGGCGCCAAGGCGGATTGGACAACAGGGTGCGCCAGCCAGTCAGTCATGCGGAAATTCGGATGCAGGCGATAGGGTTCTGAAACTGTACGTTCGTACAATCCACTTGAACATTCGTACAATCCCTGGCGCGCATCGATGGTCGGGAAAGCACTAGCTCTCGATAGTACGATCGTACAACACAATTGGGACGTTCGTACAATTCGTCGGCACCGGCGTATCTCGTCTGCCCGAACGGACACGCGATTTCAAGAGGCAATGACATGACCGCGAAAGCGAGGGTTGCAAGTGCGAGGCGATCGCCGCGTTCAATCAGCCCGATCAAGGCACCAGACACCGATCTCGCGCCCAATCGCCGGCGCGACATCCTGCTTGCCGCGGAGCGCCTGTTTGCCTCCAAAGGCTTTCACGGCGTCTCGATCCGCGACATCGCCGACGCGGCGGGCGTGCCGCTGGCACTCGTCGGCTATTACTTCGGTCCCAAGGCCGAGCTCTACCAGCAGATCTACCGCGAACGTTCCAGCTACATCCAAGCGCGGCTGGGCGCCTTGGCAAAGGCACAGGAGGAGGCCGCGCCGGGCCAGCTTCTGGACGACATCGTCAAGGCGTTCGTGCTCCCGGTGCTGACCGTGGCCGCCAGCGAGGACGGGCGTCATTTCTTGCGCCTCATGGCGCGTGGGATGAGCGAACAACTGGAAGAAGACGAGACCGTGATCCGTGATCTCTTCGATCCCCTGGCCCACGCGTTCATCAACGCACTGATGGCCGCCTCGCCACGGGCCAGTCGCGGCACGGTGGCGTACTGCTACCAGTTTGCGCTCGGCGCCCTGCTGCTGCACGTGACCGATCGGCGGATCGATCGGCTGTCGCTTGGCGAGAACCACGCCGGAGACCAAAAGCGCTCGGGGCCGATTCTCGTGCGATTCATTGCCGCAGGCATCCGCGCCGCCTGCGGCGCGTCCACTCACTAAAGAGCATCACGCTGCTGGAGACATTCATGAAACCCAATCGCCTGCGAAGTCTTTTTCTGGCCCTGCTGCTGCTCGGAAGCGCCACGGTCCAGGCGCAGAAGAAGATCGTCATCGGCTACACCGCCGTGCCCGATTTCGCCGCCGCCTTCATCGCCAAGGAGCGCGGCTTCTTCGACAAGCGCAAGCTCAACGTCGAGTTGCAGCTGATCACGCTGTCACCGAGCATCCCGCCAGCGTTGATGTCGGATTCGATCCAGATCGGCGGCATCACACCCCCGGTGTTGCTGCAAGCCGCCGACAGCGGCCTGGACCTGGTGGCGCTGGCCAGCGGCAGCACGTACGACAACACCAAGGGCTACATCAACATCGTCGCGCGCCCGACCGCCGGCATCAAGACCGCGCAAGACCTGGTCGGCAAGAAGTTCGGCGTGCCCGGCCTGGGGGGCACGCTGCACGTGCTGGTGCGTCGCTGGCTGGCCGAGAAAGGCGTGGACCCGAAGCGCGTGACCTTCATCGAAGTGCCGCTGCCGCAGATCGGCGACGTGCTCAAGGGTGGCAGCATCGATGCCGCCGTCACGGCCGAGCCTTTCGTCGGCCGCATCGTACAGACGCAGGCCGGCGTCGTCGTGCCCGGCTTCTCGACCGACACGCCGAGCGGCTTCGCCAATGTCCTCTACACCGCGACCCGCAAATGGGCCACGGCGAACGGTGCCGAGGTCAAGGCCTTCCGCGAGGCGCTCGCCGAAGCCATCGCCTTCTCGAACTCGAATCGCGATGAGGCCTACGCCGAACTCGGCAAGTACTTCAAGGTACCGCCGCCGGTGCTCAAGGCCACGCCGTGGCCGAACCTGGTGGTCGACCTGAACGACGCGCAGATGCGCTTCTGGACCGACACGATGCGCAATCAGGACATGCTGAAGAAGCCACCAATGGTGTCGTCGCTCATCGTCAAGTAGATGGCTATGAATGCACTGCCCCGAACCCAGCACCTGCAGATCGTGACACCGGCGCAGACCGATGCGCCGCTGATCGTGTTCGACCAGGTCGCGCTCGACTTCGGCGCCATCCGCGTCATCCACCGGCTGAGCTTCAGCATGCGGCGCGGCGAGTTCGTCTGCGTGATCGGCCCGTCCGGCTGCGGCAAGACGACGCTGTTGCGGTTGCTCACCGGCCTCGTGAAGCCGAGCGCGGGCGAAGTGCGACGCAACGGCGCGCCCATCACCGGGCCGGCGCACGACGTCGCGATCGTGTTCCAGGACTACGCCAAGGCCTTGCTGCCCTGGCGCACCGTCGCCGGCAACGTGAGCCTGGCGCTCGAGGCGGCGCATGTCGCCAAGAGCGAGCGCGCCGATCGCATCGGGCAGCTGCTCGCCAAGGTCGGCCTGGCCAAGCATGCCGACAAGTACCCGGGGCAGTTGTCGGGCGGCATGCAGCAGCGCCTGCAGATCGCGCGCTGCCTGGCGCAGGAGCCCGCGGTGCTGCTGATGGACGAGCCGTTCGGCGCCCTCGACGCGATGACGCGCCAGACGCTGCAGGACGAGATGCTGCAACTGGTGCAGGAGTCGGGCACCACGGTGCTGTTCATCACCCACGACCTCGAGGAAGCCATCTACCTCGGCGACACGGTGCTGGCGCTGCGCGCGGCGCCGGGGGAACAGAGTAGTCTGGCCCAGACCTTCGAGGTCAAGTTGCCGCGCCCGCGCGACCAGCTCAGCACGCGCGAGGAGCCCGAGTTCCTGCGCTTGCGGCGAGCGGCCTTCGATCATGTGAAGGACACGCACTGATGCGCGCCGTTCTCGATCGGCTCGGCTGGCGCGGTTGGCGAGGCTGGCGAGGTTGGGTGTTGCCCTTGGCGCTGCTCGTGCTCGCCGAAGCGGCAATGCGCGTCAACCCTGTCGAGAGCGACGCGCTGGCTCGTCCCACCGATGTGTTGAAGGCGTTGGCGCAGGGCCTTGCCGACGGCAGCGTGTTCAGCCTGTCGGCGCAAACGCTGGCAGCGGCGCTCGCGGGGCTCGCACTCGGCGGCGGCCTCGGGCTGGCCGCCGGCATCTGGTTCGGCCTGTCGCGCGCGGCATCTGACGCAGCGTCGCTGTCGGTCGAGTTGCTGCGGCCGGTGCCGTCGGTGGCGCTGATTCCACTGTCGATGCTGGTGTTCGGCTTCGGCTTCCGGATGGAGATCGCGGTGGTCGCCTTCACCTGCTTCTGGCCGATGCTGCTGCTGTCGCAGGCGGCGGTGCGCAACGTCGAGCCGCGCCTGCTCGAAGTGGCGCGCGTGCTCGGCTTCGCCTGGTCGGAACGGGTGCGGAAGCTCGTGCTTCCGGCCGCACTGCCGCGCATCTTCGTGGCGTTTCGGCTGTGCGTGGGCATCGCGCTCGTCGTCGCCGTGACGATCGAGGTCGCCGCGAATCCGCAGGGTCTGGGCTATGCGCTGATGAACGCCCAGCAGAGCCTGCGCCCCGAGCTGATGTTCGCGATGCTGCTCTGGATCGGCCTGCTGGGCTGGGGCCTCGGTGCAGGATTGATGCTGCTTCAACGCACCTGGTTCCACCATTCGCTGGCGCAGCAGCCATGAAGACCCGCGCGGTGGCATCGAGCGTGGCCGTGACCGTGGCGCTGCTCGCGCTGTGGGCACTGATCGCCCAGCTCGAATGGCTTTCGCCGATCTTCCTGCCCGGCCCGGCGGCGACCTGGCAGTCGCTCAGCGAGGGCCTGCGCCAGGGCGAGCTGCTGCACCTGACGCTCGGCACGGTCGAGCGCATGGCCTACGGGTGGGCGCTGGCGTCGGTGATCGGTATCGCGCTCGGCGCACTCATCGGCATCTCGCCGCTGCTGCGTGCATGGCTGCAGCCGACGCTGGAAGTCGTCCGCCCGCTGCCGGCCTCGGCGATCGTGCCGGTCGCGATCGCGTTCATCGGCCTGTCACCAGCGATGGTGCTGATCGTCATTGCCTTCGGCGCCGTCTGGCCGGTGCTGCTCGCGACCACGCACGGCTTTGCCAACATCGAACCGAGGCTGCACGAGGTCGCTCGCGTGCTGCGTCTGTCACCGCTCGCCTTCATCTTCAAGGTCGGGCTGCCGAACGCGATGCCGGACGCGCTGGCCGGGATGCGCCTGTCGCTCACCGTCTCGCTGATCCTCGCGATCATCGGCGAGATGCTCGCGTCGCAAGAAGGGCTGGGCCTGGCGATCCTGCAGGCCGCGCGCTCGTTCCGATCGGCCGACCTGTTCGCCGGCGTCGTGTTGCTCGGCGCGATCGGCTTTGTCAGCAACAGCCTGCTCGTCGTGGCCGAGCGGCGCGCGCTGAAGTGGCAACAAGTCTGAGTCTCACCAGAAACCTCACCATGGCACGCCGCTTCATCGACATCTCCATGCACCTCGAAAACGACGTGCCCTCCGACCCGCCGGGCCTGTCGCCGAAGATCAGCTACATCGATCATCAGATGAGCTACCCCGACCTGGCGCAGTTCTTCCCCGGCCTCAGGCAGGAAGACCTGCCCGACGGCGAAGCCTGGGCGGTGGAAGACGTGCAGCTCAACACCCACAACGGCACGCATCTGGACGCCCCCTACCACTTCGCCTCCACGATGGACGGCGGCAAGCGGGCGTTGACGATCGACGAGGTCGATCTGAACTGGTGCTTCCAGCCCGGCGTGAAGCTCGACTTCCAGCACCTGCCCGACGGCTACGTCGTTCAGCCCGAAGACGTCGAGGCCGAACTCGCGCGCATCGGCCACACGCTGACGCCGCTCGAGATCGTGGTCGTGAACACGCGCGCCGGCATCGCCTACGGCTCGGCCGACTACACCCGCGCCGGATGCGGCATGGGCTACGGGGCGACGCTGTACCTGCTGGAACGCGGCGTGCGCCTGACCGGCACCGACGCCTGGAGCTGGGACGCGCCGTTTGCCTACACCGCGAAGAAGTTCGCGCAGACCCAAGACGCGTCGCTGATCTGGGAAGGCCACAAGGCCGGACGCGACATCGGCTACTGCCATCTCGAGAAGCTGCACAACCTGCACAGCCTGCCGGCGCACGGCTTCTACATCAGCTGCTTCCCGGTGAAGATCAAGGGCGCCTCGGCCGGCTGGACGCGTGCCGTGGCGATTTTCGACGACGCGTTGCAGGCCGGTGCGTCATGATGAGCCTGTGACCGCACCGCGCTGCCGACGCGAACCCCCTCACTCCCACTATCCCTTCCTCCCCGGCGCCAGCGCCCGCAGACGCCGTGGGTCAACTCAAGTCAGAAAAACTGGAGACAACATGAACCGAAAATTCAAACTGACCGCGCTGCTGCTGGCCACCCTGAGCGGTGCCGCGATGGCGCAATCGACCGTCACGGTCTTCGGCTCGCTCGATGCGATGGCGAGCCGCTTCACCGGCAGTGCCGCCGGCGTCAACAGCGCCGACAAGGCCACGAAGCGGATCGACAGCGGTGGCATGTCGACGAGCCACCTCGGGCTGCGCGGCAGCGAAGACCTCGGCGGCGGGCTGGCCGCGAGCTTCGAACTCTCGGGCTTCCTGCGCAACGACACCGGCGAGACCGGCCGCAGCAATGCGATCGGCGCGCCGGTCAACGTGGCGGCCGATCCGATGTGGTCGCGCGCCGCCTGGGTCGGCCTGACCAGCAAGACGCTCGGGCGCGTGCGGATGGGCAACGGCACCAGCCTGCTGTTCCTGAACAGCATCACGTCGAACGCGTTCGTCGACTCCACGGTGTTCTCGCCGATCAACCTGGTCACCTTCATCGGCAGCCCGCTGACCGGCGGCACCGGCTGGACCAATCAGATCATGATCGACAGCCCGAACCTGGCCGGGTTCACCGCCAGCGCATCGGTGTCAGCCGGCGAAGGCCAGGGCGGCCGCAACGTGGCCGGCCGCGTGAGCTACGCGGGCGGGCCGGTTGCCGCCGCGTTCGCCTACCAGACCGTGAAGAAGAACCCGGCGACCTTCGCCGACGGCACCTCGCCGAACAACACGAAGGCCTGGCAGCTGGCGGGATCCTATGACTTCAACGTCGCCAAGGTGTTCGCGCACATCGGGCGAATCCAGAATGACGGCACCGAAGCCGCACCGCTGGACGTCAACTACAAGATCTGGGATCTCAGCGCGTCGGTTCCGATCAGCACCGGCTATCTGCTGGCCGGCTACGCATCGCGCACGACCGGCGACGCCGTGGGCCCGGTGCCGGCCACGGTGGCGGGCGGCAACAAGGAGCGCAAGGTGTTCTCGATCGGCTACGACTACTTCCTGTCGAAGCGTACCGACGTCTATGCGATGCTGATGCACGATCGCACCGTGACCAACAGCCTGCCGGCACCGCCGAAGCTCGTGACCGCCAGTGCCACGAACGTCGGCGTCGGCATCCGCCACCGGTTCTGAGCGGACAGTCGACGTCAGCGCCCGTCCCGCATCCCGCCAAGGCCCCCTTCCGCGCCCAACCAATCGCGCACCGCCGCCTGCGTGTGCTCGCCGAGTCGGGGCGGCGCACCGCGGTACGTGACGGGAGTCTCGGACAGGCGGATCGGGTTGGCCACCAGGGCCACGTGGCCGGCCAGCGGATGCTCCAGTTCCACGCGCAGGCCACGAGAGCGAACCTGCGGATCGTCGAATACGCGATCCAGGGTGTTGATCGGCCCGCAGGGCACGCCCGCGGTCCCGAGGCAGGTCACCCAGTCGTCGGTGCTGCGGCGCGATGTGATGGCTCGGATCTCGGCGACCAGCGCGTCGCTGTTCCGCACGCGCTGGGGATTCGTCGCGTAGCGCTCGTCGTCGGCCCACTCGGCATGACCCAAGGCGCCGCAGAGCGCTCGAAACTGAGCGTCGTTGCCTACCGCGATGATCATGTGACCGTCGGCGGTCGGAAAATCCTGGTACGGAACGATGTTCGGATGTGCGTTCCCGACCCGGCGCGGCACCTCGCCACCGATGAGGTAGTTGCTGGCCTGGTTGGCGAGCGCCGCGATCTGAACGTCCAAAAGCGCCAGGTCGATGTGCTGGCCCCGGCCGCTCGCATGCCGACGCTGCAGGGCCGCCAGGATCGCGACCGCCGCGTACAACCCTGTCATCACGTCCGTCAAAGCCACGCCCACCTTCATCGGGCCGGCGCCGGCCTCACCGTCCGGACGACCCGTGATGCTCATCAGCCCGCCCATGCCCTGGATCAGGAAGTCGTAGCCCGGGCGAGTCGCGTACGGGCCGGTCTGGCCGAATCCCGTGATCGAGCAATAGATCAGGCTGGGGTACAGCGAAGACAGGCTCGCGTGGTCGAGTCCGTACTGCTGCAGCCCACCCGTCTTGAAATTCTCGATCAAGACGTCTGCCTTGCCCGCCAATTGCCGGACCAGCGCCTGGCCCCGCGCCGCCGCGAGGTCGACCGCGACCGATCGCTTGTTCCGGTTGGCTGCGGCGAAATACGCCGACTCCGACGTGGGCGCACCGTGCTCGTCCTTCAACCACGGCGGCCCCCACGAACGCGTGTCGTCGCCTCCTTCGGGGCGCTCGATCTTGATGACGTCCGCGCCGAGGTCGGCGAGCAGTTGGCTGCACCACGGGCCGGCCAGGACCCGCGACAGATCCAAGACACGAACCCCTTCGAGGGCACCCGGCGTGAGGCCGGACATCGGGGCGATCACATCTTCTCCATCAGGCCGGCGACGGCAACCAGCAGCTTCATGGCTCAGAACGCCGGCAGGCCCGTGATCGCGCGTCCCAGGATCAGCGCGTGGATGTCGTGGGTGCCTTCATAGGTGTTGACCACTTCGAGGTTGACCAGGTGCCGCGCCACGCCGAATTCATCGCTGATGCCGTTTCCGCCCATCATGTCGCGCGCCGTGCGAGCGATCTCCAGCGCCTTGCCGCAGGAATTTCGCTTCATGATCGAGGTCAGTTCGACCGGTGCCGCGCCTTCATCCTTCAGACGACCGAGCCGCAAGCAGCCTTGCAGGCCCAATGCGATCTCGGTTTGAATATCGGCCAGCTTCTTCTGGATCAGTTGATTCGCGGCCAGTGGCCGGCCGAACTGGGGCCTGTCCAGCACGTATTGCCTGGCGCGCTCGAAGCAGTCCTCGGCCGCACCGAGGGCGCCCCAGGCAATGCCGTAGCGCGCGCTGTTGAGGCAGGTGAACGGTCCCTTCAGACCGCGCACCTCGGGAAAGGCGTTCTCTTCAGGACAGAAGACCTCGTCCATCACGATCTCGCCGGTGATCGAGGCGCGCAACCCGACCTTGCCGTGCACCGCCGGGGCGGCCAGGCCCTTCATGCCCTTGTCCAGGATGAAGCCGCGGATCCGCCCGCCATCGTCCTTGGCCCAGACGACGAACACGTCGGCGATGGGGCTGTTGGTGATCCACATCTTGGCGCCGCTGAGAACGTAGCCACCCTGCACCGCGCGTGCGCGGGTGACCATGCTGCCGGGATCGGAGCCGTGGTCGGGCTCGGTCAGCCCGAAGCAGCCGATCCACTCGCCGCGCGCCAGTTTCGGCAGGTACTTCTGCTTCTGCGCCTCGCTGCCGAATTCGTTGATCGGCACCATGACCAGCGAGCTTTGCACGCTCATCATGGAACGGTAGCCGGAATCGACGCGCTCGACCTCACGCGCCACCAGGCCGTAGCACACATAGTTGAGGCCAGCGCCGCCGTATTGCTCGGGGATCGTCGGGCCGAGCAGGCCCAGCTCGCCCATTTCGCGGAAGATGGCCGGATCGGTCCGCTCGTAGCGGAAGGCCTCCAGCACGCGCGGGGCCAGGCGATCCCGGCAGTAGGCCTGGGCGGCGTCGCGCACGGCGCGTTCGTCGTCGCTCAGTTGAGCGTCGAGCAGCAACGGGTCTTGCCAGTCGTAGCTGATGCGGGAGGTGGGAGCGTGGGTCACGGCGACGTTGGAGTGGTGGCGAATGCCACGCACTCTAGGCACGCGCCGGCCTGCCCACAACCGATAGGTTTTCACGGACTTGTGCGCGGCACGCACAATAGGCGCATGAGGCGGACCCTTCCCAGCACCGCGTCGCTGTCGGTCTTCGAAGTGGCGGCTCGTCACCAGAGCTACACCAAGGCGGCCGACGAACTGGCGCTCACGCAGAGCGCCGTCTTTCGCCAGATCGCAGGTCTCGAAGCGTTGCTCGGCGTCAAGCTCTTTCAGCGCCATCGGCGCGGCGTGGTGCTGACGGATGCCGGGCGGGTCTACGCGCAGCAGGTCCGCTCGCGCCTCGACGAGATCGAGCGCGATGCCCTCACGGTGATGGCGCGCGGCGGACAAGGCGGCACGCTTGAAATCGCGGTCGTGCCGACGTTCGCGACGAAGTGGTTGATACCCCGCCTGCCCTCGTTTCACGCCGAGCATCCGGACGTCGACGTCCATCTGAGGGTCAGCACGCGGCCGTTCCTCTTCGACGACACCCCGTTCGACGCAGCCATCCATGCCGGGCAGCAGGCCTGGCCCGGCACGCAGGGCTTGCCGCTGATGCCGGAACACCTGCTGCCGGTCTGCAGCCCGGCACTGCTCGGCGGGCGCCGCGGCTTCAGGCCGAAGGACTGGCAGCACTGCACGCTGCTGCAGCTCTCGACCCGGCCTTATGCATGGCGCGAGTGGTTTGCCGTGCAAGGCCTTCAGGTCGAAGGCGACATGGCCGGGCCTCGCCTCGAGCTGTTCTCGATGGCCGCGGAAGCCGCGATCCACGGCCTCGGCGTGGCCCTGGTGCCGACTTTCGTGGCTCAGCAAGAGATCGTTGCCGCGCGGCTGGTGGCGCTGGCCGCCGAGCCGTTGCCGAGCGGGCGCCGCTACCTTCTGGTCTACCCCGACCAGAAGGCGAGCAACCCGACCCTGCAGCGGTTCGCCGCGTGGCTGCAGCGCGCCGTCGACGCACCGACGGCCTGGTAAGCCCTCGATCCAGTGCGGCCGCCTTCGTACCCGCGCTTCGCGTCAGTCGAGGTTGAGGTACACGGCCTTGGTGTACAGGTAGCTGTCCACCTGCTCGGGTCCGCCCTTCCAGCCGTAGCCGCTTTCCTTGTAGCCGCCGAAGCCGACGCCCGGATCGAGCACACCGTAGCAGTTGACCCACACCGTTCCGGCCTGCAGCGCGTCGACGACCTTGTGAACCGTCGAGACGTTGCGCGTCCACACGCCGCCGGCGAGGCCGAACGAGGTCGCATTGCCGATGCGCAGCGCGTCCTCGAGGTCGTCGAACGGGATCACCGCGGCGACCGGGCCGAAGATCTCTTCGCGCGCGATCCTCATGTCGTTGTGCACGTCCGCGAACACGGTCGGTTCGAGGAAGTATCCCGATGCGAGCTCGCCCCCGAGACGGCGACCGCCGTACGCCAATCGGGCGCCTTCCTGCGCGCCGATATCCACGTAGCCCATCACGCGATCGAGCTGCCGGCTCGAGACGATCGGACCGAGCTGCACCTCGGGATCCAGGCCGTTGCCGACCCGCAGCGTCGTGGTGAAGGCCTTCATCCGCTCGACGAACTCGTCGTAGATGCTTCGCTGCACCAGCACGCGGGTGCCGGCGGCGCAGATCTGCCCGGTGTTGTTGAACACGCCCATCGCGGCGCCCGGCACCGCCTTGTCGAGGTCGGCATCGTCGAACACGATGTCCGGGGACTTGCCGCCGAGTTCGAGCGACAGGCGCTTCAGGTTGCCTGCGGAAGCCTGCACGATCTTGCGCCCGGTCTGCGGCGAGCCGGTGAACGCGATGCGGTCGACATCCAAGTGCTCCGCGAGGGCCTGGCCGGCCTCGTGGCCATACCCGGTCACGACGTTCACCACGCCTTCGGGCAGCCCGGCGTCCATCAGCAGTTCGGCCATGCGCAGGATGCTCAGCGAAGCGTCCTCGGCAGGCTTGAGGACCACGGCGCACCCGGTCGCGAGCACCGGCCCCAGGATCCACCATTGGCTGACCTGCGGCGAGTTCCACGGGATGATGCCGCCCACCACGCCCAGCGGCGCCTTGGCCTTGAAGGTCTTGTAGTGGCCGGCCAGCGAGTTGCCCAGCGTCTCACCGGCGCCGGCCGCCGCGGTTTGCGTGGCGTAGAACTGGATCGCCTGCAGCAGCCATCCCTTGCGCGCCAGGCCGCGCGTGATAGGAGCGCCCATGTCGAGCGTGTCGATCACGGCCAGTTCGTCGTAGTGCTTCTCGACGAGGTCGTGCACGCGCAGCAGCAGGCGCCGGCGGTCGTGCGGCGTCCACCGGCTCCACTCGCCAGTGAAGGCCTTGCGCGCCGCCGACACCGCCGCGTCGATGTCGGCCCGATCGCCGCGCGCGATGCGGGCGATGACCTGGCCCGTGGCCGGGTTCACGCAATCGATCTCCTGGCCCGAGGCGGTGGCCGCCCATCGACCGGCGATGAAGTGTCGCTTGGAACCTGAAGCGAAGGAGGGAACGGTGATCTGCATGGCATTGCTTCCTTTCAACGGATGGCGTGGCCGACCCGCAACCCAAGCCGCGGACCCTTCCGCGGCGACAGTCACCGATCGTCGAATCTGAAGAGCGGCTCTCGGCGCTCGGATCACGCGGGCGTGACGAAGCGGCTCAACGCCGGCGTGGGCCGGCCTGTGCGCAAGGGCATCTGCTCGGGCGGGATCTCCTGCACGATCTCGATCTCCTGCTCGCGCGCCCACGACAGGAAGTCGTGCAGGTACTGCATCGGCCCCGGGTCGGGATGCCCGCTCG
>DATMIN010000251.1:0-3202 GCA_035554275.1 Burkholderiaceae bacterium | reverse complement strand
GAAGGGCCTGACGCAGCGCGTGACGGCGCTCAACCGCTTCATCCACGACGTCTACCACGACCAGGAGATCATGCGCGCCGGCCTGGTGCCGGCCGAGCAGGTCTTGCAGAACGCGCAGTTCCGGCCCGAGATGATGGGCGTGCACGTGGCCGGCGACGTCTATTCGCAGATCGCCGGCATCGACATCGTGCGCGCCGCCAACGCCGACGGCAGCGGCAGCTACTACGTTCTCGAAGACAACCTGCGCGTGCCGAGCGGCGTCTCGTACATGCTCGAGAACCGCAAGATGATGATGCGGCTCTTTCCCGAGCTCTTCAGCAGCCACCGGATCGCGCCGGTCGCGCACTACCCCGATCTGCTGCTCGAGACGCTGCGCTCGGTCGCGCCGCCCTCGGTCAACGAGCCGACGGTCGTGGTGCTGACGCCCGGCATGCACAACAGCGCGTACTTCGAGCACGCGTTCCTGGCGCAGCAGATGGGCATCGAGCTCGTCGAGGGGCAGGACCTGTTCGTCAAGGACAACTTCGTCTACATGCGCACGACGCAGGGGCCGAAGCGCGTCGACGTGATCTACCGCCGCGTCGACGACGACTTCCTCGACCCCGAGGTCTTCCGCAAGGATTCGACGCTCGGCTGCGCTGGCCTGCTGCGCGCCTACCGCGCCGGCAACGTGACGCTGAGCAACGCGATCGGCACCGGCGTGGCCGACGACAAGTCGATCTACCCGTACGTGCCGAAGATGATCGAGTTCTACCTCGGCGAGAAGCCGATCCTGCACAACGTGCCGACCTGGATGTGCCGCAAGCCGGAAGACCTGAGCCACGTGCTCGCGAACCTCGACGAGCTGGTCGTGAAGGAAGTTCACGGCGCCGGCGGCTACGGCATGCTGATCGGCCCGGCCGCCACCAAGGCCGAGATCGAAGAGTTCCGCCAGGCGCTCATCGCCAACCCGGCCGGCTACATCGCGCAGCCGACGCTGAGCCTGTCGACCTGCCCGACGTATGTCGAGAGCGGCATCGCGCCGCGCCACATCGACCTGCGGCCGTTCGTGCTCTCGGGCAAGGAGGTGCAGATGGTGCCCGGCGGCCTGACGCGCGTCGCGCTGAAAGAGGGTTCGCTGGTCGTCAACTCGTCGCAGGGCGGCGGGACCAAGGACACCTGGGTACTCGAAGCGTGAGGGAGGCCTGATCATGCTGTCGCGCACTGCCGATCATCTGTTCTGGATGGCCCGATACATGGAGCGGGCGGAGAACACCGCCCGCATGCTCGATGTGAACTACCAGGCCTCGCTGATGCCGCAATCGGCCGACGAGGCCGAGAAGGGCTGGAAGGGGCTGCTCGGCATCAGCGAACTCAGCGGCGATTTCGCCGAGCGCCACGGCGCGGTCACGCCCGACAGCGTGATGCGCTACATGGTCGCCGACGAGCGCAACGGCTCGTCGATCCGCAACTGCCTGCAGGCCGCGCGCGAGAACGCGCGTGCGGTGCGCGGCACGCTGACCACCGAGGTCTGGGAGACGCAGAACCAGACCTGGCTCGAGTTCCAGCGCATGATCGGCAACGAGTCGTTCCTGCGCGACCCGAGCAACCTGTTCGAGTGGGTCAAGTTCCGCTCGCACCTGTCGCGCGGCGTCACGGTCGGCACGATGCTGCAGGACCAGGCGTTCCACTTCCTGCGCATCGGCAGCTTCCTCGAGCGCGCCGACAACACCGCGCGGCTGCTCGACGTGAAGTTCCACGCGGTCGAGAGCGAGTACCACGGGTTCCAGACCCAATCGCAGAACGGCGGCGGCACCGGCCCCGCGGCGCGCGACACCGAGGTCGACTTCTATCACTGGTCGGGCATCCTGCGCTCGGTCTCGGGCTTCGAGGTCTACCGCAAGGCCTACCGCAACGTGATCCGGCCCGAGAAGGTGGCCGAGCTGCTGATCCTGCGGCCCGACATGCCGCGCTCGCTCGCGGCCTGCATGCAGGAGGTCGTGACGAACCTGAAGTTCGTCGCCAACGAGCAGTCGACCGAGACGCTGCGGCGCGCCGGGCGGCTCCAGTCCGACCTGCAGTACGGCCGCATCGACGAGATCCTCGCGACCGGCCTGCACGCCTACCTGACGCAGTTTCTCGAGCGCGTGGGCCGGCTCGGCGTGGGCATCAGCCGCGATTTCCTCGTACCCGTGGCCGCTTGATGCCCGCCTCCTGACGCCGCTCTTTCCGAAAGCTTCAATGTCCATCCACGTCGCGCTGAACCATGTCACGCACTACCGCTACGACCGGCCGATCCATCTCGGCCCGCAGATCGTGCGGCTGCGTCCGGCGCCGCATTCGCGCACGCGCGTCCTGAGCTACTCGATGCGGGTCGAGCCCGCCGAGCACTTCATCAACTGGCAGCAGGACCCGCAGTCGAACTACCTCGCGCGCCTCGTCTTCCCCGAGAAGACCACGAGCTTCCGGATCGAGGTCGATCTGGTCGCCGAGATGGCGGTGCTGAACCCGTTCGACTTCTTCCTCGAGCCGTCGGCCGAACACTACCCGTTCGCGTACGAACCCGAGGTCGCGACCGAACTGGCGCCGTACATGATCAAGGCGCCCGAGATCACGAACGCGCCGGCGTTCGCAGCGTATCTCGCGACGATCTCGCGCGCCAAGACGCCGACCAACGACTGGCTCGTCTCGCTGAACCAGAAGCTGCAGCGCGACATCGCCTACCTGGTGCGCATGGAGCCGGGCGTGCAGACGCCCGAGCAGACGCTGGTCAACGCGAGCGGCTCGTGCCGCGACACCGGCTGGCTGCTGGTGCAGCTGCTGCGCCACCTCGGCCTGGCGGCGCGCTTCGTCTCGGGCTACCTGATCCAGCTCAAGAGCGACGTCAAATCGCTCGACGGCCCAAGCGGCACCGAGGTCGATTTCACCGACCTGCACGCCTGGTGCGAGGTGTTCCTGCCCGGCGCCGGCTGGATCGGCCTCGACCCCACGTCGGGCCTGCTCGCCGGCGAGGGCCACATTCCGCTCGCGTGCTCGCCCGAGCCGGGCTCGGCCGCGCCGGTCAGCGGCGCGATCGAGGAGTGCGAGACGACGTTCGAGCACTCGATGTCGGTTGCGCGCGTCTGGGAGGCGCCGCGCGTGACGCTGCCGTACACCGAGACGCAATGGGCCGCGATCGACGCGCTCGGCCACCAGGTCGACGCCGACCTGCGCCGCCACGACG
>DATMIN010000250.1:0-6124 GCA_035554275.1 Burkholderiaceae bacterium | reverse complement strand
CGAGCGCCAGCTCGACGAGAACTGGCAGAAGAGCACGCAGGCGATCGGCATCCGCATGGTGTTCGAGACCGCGCAGTGGCCCGAGCACATGAAGGCGGCGCGCGCCGGCAAGCTGCAGATGTGGGGCCTGGGCTCGACGCTCGGCGCCGATGCGCAGGCCGCGCTGGCTTACATGTACGGCCCGTCGGTCGGCAGCCGCAACCTGGCGCGCTTCCGCTCCGACGCGTTCGACGCGATCTTCCGCCGCATGCTGGTGCTGCCCGACGGGCCCGAGCGCGCCGGCCTGTTCCGCGAGGCGGCCAAGATCATCACGGCCTACATGCCGTACAAGACCCACGTGCACCGCATCTACAACGACCTGACGCAGCCCTGGGTCAGCGGCTGGCGCGAGGCGCCGTTCCGGCGCGAATCGTGGATGTACGCCGAGGTCGACGGCGAACGGCGCGCCACCGAACGGCGCTGACCGACCCCCGGATTCAGCCGATGGAGTTCGGGCGGCCGAGTTGCTAGCATCGGCCGGCCCAACTCCCTTGCACTCTCAGGAGCACCTTCGCATGCGCATCGCCCCTTCGTGGACCCTCGCCGCGGCTGCCGCGGTCACCGCCCTGTCGTCGGCCCAGGCCGCGCCGGCCAGCAAGCTCGACGTGATGCTGTCGACCGCCACGCCGGTGCTGCGCGGCGATGTCGACGTGACGGTCGATGTGACGGTCACCAACCGCTGGAAGCACGCGGTGACGGTGCCGAGCTCGCAGCTGCCCGGCGACGACCCCGACACCAAGCTGTTCGCGATCACGCGCGACGGCATGGCCGTCGACTACAAGGGCGCGATCGTCAAGCGCTCGGCCGCGCAGCCGGGCGAGACGGTCACGATCCAGCCCGGCGCGTCGCTGACCTACCAGGTCGAGCTGACCGGCAGCTACGACCTCGCCGCCGACGGCCGCTACAGCATCGAGTACACCGGCCTGGCGAAGAACGGCGGCGCCGGCGCGAACACCGCGCCGATGTATTTGTGGCTCGAGGGGCGCAGCGCGAAGGCGGCGGCCCGGCCCGCGCCGCCGCCGAGCGGCGTATCGCTCAGCTACACCGGCAACTGCTCGGCGTCGCAGCAGGGCGCGATCGCCACCGCGGTGCAGAACGCGCTCGGCTACGCGACCAGCGCGCGCGACTACCTGAATGCCCATTCGTCGGCGACGCAGCGCTACACCACCTGGTTCGGCTCGCAGTACGCCACCGGCGGCCCGATCGTCTACGACCATTTCGTCAAGGAAACCGACGCGTTCGCGAACAAGCCGATCACGGTCGACTGCAAGTGCAAGAAGGCGAACGTCTATGCCTACGTCTACCCGAGCCAGCCGTACAAGATCTACGTCTGCGGCGCGTTCTGGGCCGCGCCGGCGCTCGGCACCGACTCGAAGGCCGGCACGCTGATCCACGAGATGTCGCACTTCACCGTGGTCGCCGGCACCGACGACTGGGCCTACGGGCAGGCCAACGCGAAGGCATTGGCGATCTCCGATCCGGCGAAGGCGATCGACAACGCCGACAGCCATGAGTATTACGCGGAGAACACGCCGGCCCTGCCGTGACGTGTCTGCCCGCCGGCGCGCGACGCTGGCGCTGCTCGTCGCGCTCGGCGCCGGTCTCGCGTTGAGCAGCAGCGGCGCCGCCGAGGCCGCCGTGCAGTGCCGGCTCGAGGCGCCGGCGAAGGCGCGCGCCGGCGCGCCGCTGGCGCTGCGCTTCACGTTCACCAACCCCGGCGCCGCGCCGTGGCGCGTGCTGACCTGGAACACGCCGTTCGAGCCCGGCTGGTTCGGCGCGTTCGTCACGGTCACGCGCGACGGCGCGCCGCTCGCGTACCGTGGCGCGCAGATGAAGCGCGGCGAGCCGGCGGCCGACGACTACCTGACGATCGCGGCCCGCGGCTCGCGCCGCGCGCAGGTCGATCTCGCGCAGGCCTTCGATCTGAGCCGCCCCGGCCGCTACCACGTCGAGCCGAAGCTGGTGCTGCACGACGTGGCGCCGCCCGGCGCGCGCGTGCCGCGCTCGCGCGATGCGCACGCGCCGCAGCCGCTCGCCTGCAACCCGGTCGACATCGAGCTCCGATGACTCGCTCGCACCACATCACACGCTACACCGACTGGCTTGCGCGCGAACGCAGCCTGCGGTTCGATGCGACGACGACCGCCGGCTACGACGCGCTGTGGCGCTGGTCGGTCGGCGACCTGCGCGCGTTCTGGCGCTCGATCTGGGATTTCGCCGGGATGCACTCGCCCGCGCCGATCGAGACCGTGCTCGAGGCCGAGGTGATGCCCGGCGCGCGCTGGTTCGTCGGCGCGCAGGTCAACTACGCGCAGCACCTGTTCACGCACGCCGATGCGGCGCATGCGGCCGGGCACCCGGCGATCCTGTTCCGCAACGAGGCGATGCAGGCGCGCGGCGAGCTGCAGCGCATCGAGTGGCCCGAGCTGCGGCGCCAGGTCGCGTCGCTCGCGGCCGAGCTGAAGCGCCTGGGCGTGCAGCGCGGCGATCGGGTCGGCGCGTTCTTGCCGAACAACCCGCCCGCGATCGTCGCGTTCCTCGCCTGCGCGAGCCTCGGCGCGATCTGGTCGGTGTGCTCGCCCGACATGGGGCCGGTCGCGGTGCTCGACCGCTTCCGCCAGATCGAGCCGAGGGTTCTCATCGCGTGCGACGGCTACACCTACGGCGGCGTCGTGCACGACCGGCTGCCGGTGCTGCGCGGCCTGCTCGACGAACTGCCGAGCGTGCGCGACGTGCTGCTGCTGAAGTACCAGAACCCCGCGGCCGACGCGCAGCCACTCGCCGGCGCGCGGCGCGCGGTGCACGACTTCGCCGCCGCGACCGCGCACGACGTGCCGTTCGCGCCCGAGTGGCTGCCGTTCGACCACCCACTGTGGGTCGTCTACTCGAGCGGCACGACCGGGCTGCCGAAGCCGATCGTGCACGGCCACGGCGGCGTGATGATCGAGGCGCTGAAGGCCGGCGCGCTGCACAACGATGTCGGGCCGAGCGTGCTCGGCGGCGACCGCTACCACTGGTACAGCACGACCGGCTGGATCATGTGGAACTCGCAAATCGGCGCGCTGCTCGGCGGCACCACGGTGTGCATCTTCGACGGCAACCCCGGCGGCGCGAGCCAGGCGCCCGACCTGACGACGCTGTGGCGCTTCGCCGCCGACGCCGGCGTCACGTTCTTCGGTGCCGGCGCGGCGTTCTACGCCAACTGCCTGAAGGCCGGCGTCGAGCCGATGAAGGTGGCCGACCTGTCGGCGCTGCGCGCGATCGGTTCCACGGGCTCGCCGTTGTCGGTCGAGGCGTACCAGTGGGTCTACGACCGGATGCCGAAGCGCGACGGCCCGAATGGCAAGGAGCGCATCTGGCTGACGCCGATCTCCGGCGGCACCGATTTCGCCGGCGCCTTCGTCGCCGGGATGCCGACGCTGCCCACCGTGATCGGCGAGATGCAATGCCGCTGCCTCGGCGCCGACGTGCACGCGTGGGACGAGCACGGCCGCGACCTGATCGACATGGTCGGCGAGCTGGTCTGCGCGAAGCCGATGCCGTCGATGCCCTTGTACTTCTGGGGCGACGCTGACGGCAAGCGCTACCACGACAGCTACTTCGACATGTACCCCGGAGTCTGGCGCCACGGCGACTGGATCACGATCACCTCGCGCGGCGGCGCGATCATCTACGGCCGCAGCGACGCGACGATCAACCGCCACGGCATCCGCATGGGCACGGCCGAGCTGTACCGCGCGGTCGAGGCGCTGCCCGAAGTGCTCGACAGCCTCGTCGTCGACCTCGAGTACCTCGGCCGCGAGAGCTACATGCCGCTGTTCGTGGTGCTGCGCGACGGGCTCGTGCTCGACGCCGCGCTGACCAAGCGGCTGCGCGACGCGATCAAGACCGCGCTGAGCGCGCGCCATGTGCCGAACGAGATCTTCCAGGTCGAGGCGGTGCCGCGCACGCTGTCGGGCAAGAAGATGGAGCTGCCGGTCAAGAAGCTGCTGATGGGAACAAAGGCCGAGCAGGTGTTCAAGCTCGACGCGATGGCGAATGCCGGCTGCGTCGCGTGGTTCGCCGAATTCGCCGCACGCCGCGCGGGCTGAAGCGTCTTTCGTCGTTCGTCGATTCGGGGCCTTGCGGCCCGGCGCAAAGTGTATTACTGTACTAGTACACACTGCACCGATGCCGCACCTCGACCTCTTCTCCATCGCCACCGGCTCGCCCGAGCCGATCTACCGCCAGCTCGTCGAGCAGGTGCGGCGGCTGATCGCCGGCGGGCAACTGCGCGCCGACGACGAGCTGCCATCGGTGCGCGAGCTGGCGCAGGCGCTGGCGGTGAACCCGATGACGGTGTCGAAGGCGTTCGGCCTGCTCGAGGCCGAGGGCCTGATCGAGCGCCGCCGCGGCCTGGCGATGCTGGTCGCAGCGCACCGGCGCGCCCAGCCGGCGGCCGAGCGCATCGAGCTGCTGCGCCCCACGCTCGAACGCGCCGCGCACGAAGCGCGCCAGCTCGAGCTGCCGGCGGCGCGCGCGCTCGACCTGTTCAAGACGATTCTTCGCGAACCGGAGGACAACCCACGATGAACGCCATCCTCAACGCGGTCGGCCTGCACGCGCCGCTGCCCGACCCGGCGCCGACCGCCTCGGTGCGCGGCCTGCGCATCGCCTACGGCACGCAGCGCGTGCTCGACGGGCTCGACTGGGAGCTGCTGCCCGGCCAGGTCGTCGGCCTGCTCGGGCGCAACGGTGCCGGCAAGACCAGCCTGCTCGAAAGCCTGCTCGGCCTGCGCGACGCCGGCGCCGGCGAGGTGCGGCTGTTCGGCCGGCCGCTCGCGCAACTCGACGACGCGCTGCGCGCGCGCATCGGCTACGTGCCGCAGCAGTCGGACCTGTTCGAGTGGCTGACGCCGGCGCAGCTGCTCGCCTACTTCAAGAGCTTCTACCCGCGCTGGAACGACGCCAAGGTCGAGGGGCTGCTGTCGCGCTGGCAGATCGCGCGCGACAAGCCGATCGCGCAGCTCTCGGGCGGCGAGCAGCAGCGGCTGTCGATCGTGCGCGCGCTGGCCCACGAGCCCGATCTGCTGGTGCTCGACGAGCCGGTCGCGAGCCTCGACCCGGCCGGCCGGCGCGACTTCCTGCGCGAGCTCGTCGACCAGGTGCTCGGGCGCGGCACGACGGTGGTGTTCTCGACCCACATCCTGTCGGACCTCGAGCGCGTCGCGTTCAACGTCGCGTTCCTGAGCGAGGGCCGGATCGCGCTGCAGGCGCCGCTCGACGAGCTGCTCGAGACGACGCGCCGGATCGTCGGACCGACCGCCGAGGTGCAGGCGCTGGTGCAGCGACTCGGCCTCGCGGTGCTCGGCCGCAGCGCACTCGACGGCGGCCGGGAGCAGGTGCTGGCGCGCAGTGCGTCGGCTGCCCCGTTGCCGACGGGCGCGGGCGCGCTGCACGTCGAGCCGGTGACGCTCGAAGACCTGTTCTTCGGGCTCACGCGATGAGCACCACCGGCGCCGTCTGGGCGCGCGTGCTCGCCGCGGCGTGGCAGCAGCGTCGCAACACCGGCTCGGTGCGCGTTTGGGCGGTGCTCGGCGCGCTCGCGGTGATCGTGCTCGCGGTCTGCGCGGCGACGCTGCGGCGTGAGGTCGCGTTCTGGCTGTTGACCTCGATGCTCGCGACCGCGGTGGTCGGCGCGTGGGGGATGCTGGTGGCGAACCTGCTGCAGCAGAACGAGCCGCACGCGGCCCGCCTGGTGCCCACCCACGTGAGCGCACTGCGGCGTGTCGCCGGCGCGGTGGCGGCCGGGTACGTGGTCGTCGCGCTGGCGACCGCGCTGGCGTTCGGGCTCGAGACCGCGGCGGCGCTCGCGATCGGCCTCGCGGCGTTCGCGACGCTGCTGGTGGTGGCGTGGCTGGTGCGCTGGCCGGTGCTCGGGATGTTCGGCTGGCTGGTGCCGGCATCGCAGGCGAGCTGGTCGCGCACCGCGCCGGCGCGTGCCCTCGGCGCCGCGGTCGCAAGCGAGTGGCAGCGCGAGCCGGGCACGCTGCTGGTGGCCGGTGCGCTCGCCGCCGCGGCGCTGGCCGCGTGGTCGCTGCGCAGC
>DATMIN010000249.1:0-3119 GCA_035554275.1 Burkholderiaceae bacterium | reverse complement strand
CCTCGAGCAGCAGCGTGACGCGGACGAAATCGCCGTGCTTGAACGCGTGCGCCATCGCGAAGAACGAGCCGGCCGCGCAGCACCACGCGACGACATCGTTGACCGCGCCGGTGCGCACACCGAACTCGCGCAGCACGCTCTGGCCGATCATCAGCACGCCGACGAGCAGGATGAAGACCGCGCCGAGCGCGCCGGCCGCGTAGTAGAGCTTGTCGAGCGCGCCGCGCATGCCGGCGGCCTACTTCTTACGGAAGTTCGCGAGGACGGCGCTGCCGTCGGGCCCGGCCTTCTTCTCCCAGTCGGCGACCATGATCGCGCCCACTTGGCGCATGTCGGTCATCAGCTTCGGCGGCGGCGTCATGATCTTCATGCCCTTGTCGGTCAGCGCCTTCTTGTACCAGTCGTTCTTCTCCTGGCTCAGCTTCCAGCCGCGCGCCTCGGCCTCGGCCGCGGCCTTGACGACGGCGGCCCGCGTCGCCGCGTCGAGCGCATTGAACGCGGCCTGGTTGACGATGACGCCGTTCTTCGGCAGCCAGGCCTGCGTGTCGTACCAGAACTTGATGCTCTCGTAGGTCTTCGAGTCGTAGCCGGTCGAGCCCGAGCTCATGTAGCTGTTGACGACGCCGGTGGCCAGCGCCTGCGAGAGTTCGGCGGCCTGGATCGTCACCGGCTGCGCGCCGATCAGCTCCGCGATCTTCGCGGTGGCGGGGCTGTAGGCGCGCCACTTCAGGCCGCGCATGTCGGCGACCGACGCGATCTCCTTGTTGACGTAGATGCCCTGCGGCGGCCACGGCACCGCGTACAGCAGCTTCATGCCCTGCGCGCCGAGCAGCTTGTCGAGCGCCGGCTTCTGCGCGTCGGCGAGCTTTTTCGACTCGGGGTAGCTCGCGGCGAGGAACGGCAGCCCGTCGACGCCATAGATCGGGTTCTCGTTCTCGAAGTTGACGAGCAGCACCTCGCCGATCTGCGCCTGGCCGCCCTGCACCGCGCGCTTGATCTCGTTGGCCTTGAACAGCGACGCGTTGGCGTGCACCGTGATCTTCAGCTTGCCGCCACTGGCCTTGTCGACGTCGGCGGCGAACTGCATCAGGTTCTCGGTGTGGAAGTTGCTCGCCGGGTAGGCGGCCGGCAGGTCCCACTTGGTCTGCGCCGAGGCGCTCGCGGCGGCGCTCAACAGCATGGCGATCAGGGCGAGGCGACGGGTCGAGGTCATGGGCACTCCAAGGGCTGCCGGGTCGAAGGGACGGGTCGCAAAAGCATAGAGCGTGCCGCGGCCGGCGGCATCGGTTGTTCCACCGGGTGGGTTCGCCCGCTGGTGAAGGAGTCGAAATGCAGATAAATTATCGGTAAATCGTCAACGGATCGAGGCTTGCCGTGGTCAAGGAAGGTCGCTCCGCCGCGAAGACGGCCTCGAAGCCGAAGCCGAAGCCGAAGCCGAAGGCGCGCGCGCGCGGCATCGTCTCGTCGTCGCACCTCGTCTCGGCGCGCAGCGTCGAACTCTCCGAGCTCGAGTTCGGCATGATCGTCGCGTGGAACGCGTTCTCGCGCTGGGCCACGCGCTGCATGGCCGCGGCCGGGCGCCCCGAGCTGACGATCACCGACGTACTCGTGCTGCACCACCTGAACCACCGCGAGCGCAGCAAGAAGCTCGCCGACATCTGCTTCGTGCTGAACATCGAGGACACCCACGTCGTCGCGTATTCGCTGAAGAAGCTGCTCGCGGCCGAGCTGGTGCGTGCCGAGAAGGTCGGCAAGGAGGTGATCTACCGCCCGTCGTCCGACGGCGAGGCCGCGCTGCGCCGCTACCGCGACGTGCGCGAGACCTGCCTGATGCCGAACCTCGACGCCGAGCGCAACGCCGACATCGGCGAGCTGGCGCGGCTGCTGCGCACGATGTCGGGGATGTACGACCAGGCCGCGCGCGCCGCGACCTCGCTGTGAGCCGCCGATGGCTGCGCTCGGCGTGCTGATGCTCGACACGCGCTTCCCGCGCATCGTCGGCGACATCGGGAACCCGGCGACGTTCGGTTTTCCCGTCCGCTATCGGCGTGTGCCCGGCGCGTCGCCGCAGCGTGTCGTGCACGAGCACGACCCGGCGCTGCTGCAGCCGTTCATCGACGCCGGCCGCGCGCTCGTCGCCGACGGCGCCACCGCGATCACGACGAGCTGCGGCTTCCTGGTGCTGTTCCAGCGCGAGCTGCAGGCCGCGCTGTCGGTGCCGGTGTGGACCTCGAGCCTGCTGCTGCTGGCCGAGCTTCAGGGCGCCGGCGTCGTCACCGTCGACGCCGCAGCGCTCGGCGTTGAACACCTTCGCGCGGCCGGTGCGCCGGCAGACACGCCGATCGAGGGCCTCGCACCGGGCTGCGCATTCCAGCGCTGCCTGCTCGACGACGAGCCGACGCTCGATGTCGACGCGGCGCGCGGTGCGACCGTCGCGGCCGCGCAGCGCCTGATCGCGCGCCACCCGGCGCTCTCGACGATCGTGCTCGAATGCACCAACATGCCACCGTACGCCGACGCGGTGCGCGCGGCCACCGGCCGCACGGTGCACGACCTCACGACGCTGCTGCGGCAGCGCTTCCCTCACTGAACGGATGCCCTCGATGACACGCCCCGAGACGCCGACGCGCTGGCAGTTCTGGATCGACCGCGGCGGCACCTTCACCGATGTCGTCGGCAAGCGCCCCGACGGCACGCTCGTCACGCACAAGCTGCTGAGCGAGAACCCGGAGCAGTACCGCGACGCCGCGGTCGCCGGCATCCGCCACCTGCTCGGCCTGCGCGCCGACGAGCCGGTGACGCCGGATCGCGTCGAGTGCGTGAAGATGGGCACGACGGTCGCGACCAACGCGCTGCTCGAGCGCAAGGGCGAGCCGACGCTGCTGGTCACGACCAAAGGTTTCCGCGACGCGCTGCGCATCGGCTACCAGGAGCGGCCACGCATCTTCGAGCGCCACATCGTGCTGCCCGAGCTGCTCTACACGCGCGTCGTCGAGGCCGACGAGCGCCTGGCCGCCGACGGCAGCGTCGTGCGCCCGCTCGACGAGGCCGCGCTGCGCAGCGATTTGCGCGATGCGTTCGACGCCGGCCTGCGCAGCGTCGCGATCGTGTTCCTGCAC
>DATMIN010000248.1:0-7474 GCA_035554275.1 Burkholderiaceae bacterium | reverse complement strand
GAGCTTCTGGCTGCTGAACGGCTCGACGCTGCTGAGCATCGCGTACGGCTGCGGCACGAACTTCTTCGGCGGCGACAGCGGCTCCACGCTCGGCTTGACCTCGCGCCGCTGCTGGTCCATCCACTGGCTCAGTTCTTCCTGCTCGCCGCCACACGCGCTCAGCATGAAGGCGACCACGCCGGCCGAAGCGATCAACCGGGAACGAGCGGCCACGGCCCTCATTTCTTGGCTCCCGGTTTCGCCGGCGCGGTGGTCTTGCGCATCTGTTCCAGTTCGGTCGTGTCGAGGTAGCGGTAGGTGCGCGCGGTGGCCTCCATCGCGAGCGTGCCCGCCGCGTCGCGCGCCGCGTTCGTGATGTTCAGGTTGTGCAGCGTGACGATGCGCGAGAGGTTCGCGATGTCGGCCGCGAACGCGCCGAGGTCGTGGTAGCGGCCGGAGACGCGAATCGCGATCGGCAACTCGGCGTAGTAGTCCTTCACGGCCACCTGGCCCGGGCGGAACAACTCGAACTGCAGCCCGCGGCCGAGGCCGGCCTGATTGATGTCGGACAGCAGCGCGTCCATCTCGGCCTTGCCGGGCAGCTGCTTCTCGAGCTGCGTGACGTAGCCCTCGACCTGGAGCTTTTGCTTGCGCAGTTCGGCGAGGTTGACGGCCTGGGCGAGCTTGGCGCGGTAGTCCTGCTTCAGGCCCGGCTCCTTCGCGCGCTCGGCGTCGAGCTGGTCGTGCGAGTCGGTCAGCAACAGGAACCAGCCGAGCACCACCACCACCACCGCGACCGCGGACCACGCCGCGATCTTCGGCAGCATCGGCCACTGGCCGGGCTCGTTCGGGTTCAGGCCTCGGAACTGCGAGGCGGCGCCCTCGAAGACCGAGTTCAGGTCGACATTGATCGGAGCAGCTTTGGTCGCCATGTCGTCAAGCCTTCTTCGCTGCCGCGGCGGGCGTGCTGGCCGGGGCATCGGCGGCCACGGCCGCCTTGTCCTGCGGGCGCTTGACCGTCAGGCGCATCGAGAAGTCGAACAGCCGCTTCTGCTGACCGCCGCCGGAAACCACGGTGCCCCGGCTTTCGATCAGCTCGGGCTTCGTCAGCCACTCGGAACCGTAGGCGGTGTTGCGCAGGAACTCGGAGATGCGTTCCTGCGTCTGCGCGATGCCGACCACGTTGAGCACCTGGCCGTCCTGCTTGACCGTCGTGAAGTACATGCCCTCGGGCGTCTGGCGCACGAGCTCGTTGAGGATGTGGACCGGCAGGTTGCGGTCGGTCTGCAGGTCTTCGACGGCCTTCTGGCGCGCCGTCAGCGCGGCGATCTCGGCCTTCAGCGTCGCGATGTCCTTGATCTGCAGCTCGAGCTTGGCGATCTCGGTCGAGAGGAACTGGTTGCGCGCTTGCTGGTTCGCCTTCAGCTGCTCGACGACCGCGTACCAGCCGCCGATGATGCCCAAGCCGACCAACGCAGCCACGCCGAGACCGGCGTAGAACGCGATCTTGCGGCGCTTGCGCTTCTCTTCCCGATGCGGGAGCAGGTTGATCAGGATCACTGCACGAACCTCCGCATGGCCAGGCCACAGGCCGTGAGGTACGACGGCGCCTCGCGGCGCAGCTTGCTCTCGCGCACCGCCGAGCCGAGCTTCATGTTCTCGAACGGATTGACGACCATCGACGCGAAGCCGGTCAGCTCGGTGACGCGATCCTTCAGGCCCGGCAGCGTGGCCGTGCCGCCCGCGAGCATCACGTAGTGAACCTTGTGGTGCGGCGTGCTGGTGAAGAAATACTGCAGCGCGCGGCCGATTTCCTGCGACAGGCTGTCGACGAACGGCGCGAGCAACGTCGATTCGTAGTCCTCGGGCAGGTCGGCGGCGAGCTTCTTCTGCTCGGCCTCTTCGTACGAGAAGCCGTACTGGCGCGAGATCAGCTGCGTGAGCTGCGAGCCGCCGAAGGCCTGGTCGCGGTCGTAGAGCATCTCGTCGTCGCGCAGCACCTTGAGGCTGGTCGTGTCGGCGCCGATCTCGAACAGCGCGACCAGCGCGTCGCGCCCTTCGTTCGGCAGCGAGGCGACCACGCGGCTCATGGCCAGACGTGACGCGTGCGATTCGATGTCGAGCACCGCGGGCGTCAGGCCGGCCGCTTCGGCCAGGCCTTGACGATCCTGCACGCGGTCCTTGCGCGAGGCGGCGATCAGCACCTCGACGTCGCCGACGGACGTGGGGCTCGGCCCGATCACGCAGAAATCGAGGCTGACCTCGTCGAGCGAGAACGGGATGTACTGGTTGGCCTCGGTCTCGACCTGCAGTTCGAGCTCTTCCTCGCGCAGGCCGGCCGGCAGCATGATCTTCTTCGTGATGACAGCCGACTGCGGCATCGCCATCACGACTTGCCGCGTCTTGGTGCCGCTCTTCGAGACCACGCGCTTGACGGCTTCGGCGACCTCGTCGAACTTCTCGATCTGGCCGTCGGCGATCCAGCCTTTCTCGAAGCTCTCGACGCCGAAACGCTCGACCACGTACTCGCCGGTGGCGGTCTGCCCGAGCTCCACGAGCTTCACGCTGGATGAGCTGATGTCCAGCCCGATCATCGGCGGGTGCTTACGGCCCAAGAGGGTGTCCAGGAAGCTCACGGCACCTTTCCCCCAGCTGTGAACAAGCGTGCTGGATTGTTAATAAGTTACTTCAATGCTAGCAGTAAAGCCTTTGTGCCACAAAGAAAAACGCGGCTTTGGGCGGCCTGGCTCGTTGCAAAACTCACACGCCGACGGGGCTTGGTTGCGGCCGACTTCCGAACCTCGTTCCCGCCCTCACCGGCGGCTGTCGGCACCGTTGCAACCGGGTGGCGCCTCGGGTCTTCGGCGCAATCGGGGCTTTCTATAATGCGCACTTGCAACCTGGAGTGACATGAGCGAACCCGAGCGCGGCAACCGGGAGCCCGCCGACGCGCCGGCCGGCGGTTCGGGCGCGTGGCCCGGCTGGGCCCGCTGGCTGGTGCGCAGCCTGCTCTGGCTCGTCGGCCTCGCGGCGACCGGCGTGGTGACGGTGATGGTGCTGGTGGGCATCGCACTGGCCGTGGCCTACCCGAACCTGCCCGAGATCGGCGGGCTGATGGACTACCGCCCCAAGCTGCCGATGCGCGTGTTCTCGGCCGACGGCGTGCTGCTCGGCGAGTTCGGCGAGGAGCGGCGCAACTTCCTGCCGCTGGCGCAGATCCCGAAGGTGATGCAGCAGGCGGTGCTGGCCTCGGAAGACGCACGCTTCTACGAACACAGCGGCGTCGACATCAAGGGCGTCGTGCGCGCCGGCCTGGCGCAGTTCAACCGCTCGCGCAGCCAGGGCGCCTCGACGATCACGATGCAGGTCGCGCGCAACTTCTACCTGTCGACCGAGAAGACCTACACCCGCAAGATCTACGAGATGCTGCTCGCCTTCAAGATGGAGAGCCTGCTCACGAAGGACCAGATCCTCGAGGTCTACATGAACCAGATCTTCCTCGGGCAGCGGGCCTATGGTTTCGCGTCGGCGAGCGACATCTACTTCGGCAAGCCGTTGCGCGACATCTCGATCGCCGAGGCGGCGATGCTGGCCGGCCTGCCGCAGGCGCCGTCGGCCTACAACCCGATCAACAACCCGGAGCGCGCGAAGAACGGCCAGTTGCGCATCCTCGACCGAATGGTCGACAACGGCTACATCACGCCCGACCAGCGCGAGCGCGCCCGCGGCGAGACGCTGCGCTACCGCGCGCCGAACGAGGTGGCGGTGCACGCCGAGTACGTGGCCGAGGCGGCCCGCCAGCTGATCTTCACGCAGTACGGCGACGACGCGTACACGCGCGGCCTGAACGTCTACCTGACGCTGAAGTCCGACGACCAGATGGTCGCGTACCGCGCGCTGCGCCGCGGCATCATGGACTACGAGCGCCGGCAGGTGTACCGCGGCCCGGAAGACTATGTCGACCTGCCGGCGAACCCGAACGAAGTCGACGCACGCATCGCCGAAGCCTTGCAAGACCACCCCGACAACGACGAGCTGAAGGCCGCGATCACGACCGAGGCCGGGCCGAAGAAGGTGGTCGCGGTGCTGCAGAGCGGCGAGGCCGTCACGATCACCGGCGAGGGCCTGAAGCCGGCGACATCGGGCCTCGCGCCGAAGGGCAATCCGAAGACGCAGATCCGCCCGGGCGCGGTGATCCGCCTGATCCGCGGCACCGGCAAGGACGGCAAGCCCGGCGACTGGAGCATCACACAGCTGCCCGAGGTCGAGGGCGCGTTCGTCGCGATCGACCCGCGCACCGGTGCCGTGCGCGCGATGGTCGGCGGCTTCGACTACGCGAAGAACAAGTTCAACCACGTCACGCAGGCGTGGCGCCAGCCGGGCTCGAGCTTCAAGCCGTTCATCTACTCGGCCGCGCTCGACAAGGGCTTCACGCCGGCGACGGTGATCAACGACGCGCCGCTGTTCTTCGACGCCGGCTCGACCGGCAGCCAGCCGTGGGAGCCGAAGAACTACGACGGCAAGTTCGAGGGGCCGATGACGCTGCGGCGCGGCCTCGAGAAATCGAAGAACATGATCTCGATCCGCATCCTGCAGTCGATCGGCGCGCCGTACGCGCAGAAGTGGATCACGCGCTTCGGCTTCGAGGCCGACAAGCACCCGGCCTACCTGCCGATGGCGCTCGGCACCGGCTCGGTCACGCCGCTGCAGATGGCCTCGGCCTACAGCGTCTTCGCCAGCGGCGGCTACCGCGTCAATCCGATGCTGATCAGCAAGATCACCGACAGCAAGGGCCGCGTGCTGAACGAAGCGGTGCCGCCGGTGCTCGACGAATCGATGCGTGCGCTCGACGCCCGCAACGCCTTCGTGATGGACACGCTGCTGCAGTCGGTCGCGCTGCGCGGCACGGCCGCGGCGGCGCGCCGCGCGATCAACCGGCCCGACCTGTACGGCAAGACCGGCACCACCAACGACTCGATCGACACCTGGTTTGCCGGCTTCCAGCCGAGCGTGGTGGCGATCGTCTGGATCGGCTACGACACGCCGCGCAAGCTCGGCGACAACGAGACCGGCGGCGGCCTGTCGCTGCCGATCTGGATCGAGTACATGAAGCACGCGCTGAGCGGCGTGGCGGTCGAGCAGTACCCGGTGCCGGAGGGCGTCGTCAACCTCGGCGACGAGTGGTACTACGAGGAATACGCGAAGGGCGCCGGTGTCGCGAGCGTGGGCCTCGACGACAAGCAGCCGAACCCGGCCGACGAGGAAGAGCGCAAGAGCATCCTCGACCTGTTCAAACGCTGAGCTGAACGGTCGCGCGTCAGGTGGGTGGCGGGAAGCGCAGCGCTTTGCCCGATTGCTCGCTCGCGCACGCCGACAGCGCCTCGAACAGCTCGCGCCCATCGCGCGTGTCGCGCCACGCGCCGTCGCGGTAGCGGTAGTGGAAACCGCCCGAGCGCGCGGCCAGCCAAAGTTCGTGCAACGGCGGCTGCGTGTTGAGCACGATCTTGCTGCCGTTCGGAAAGCCCATCTCGAGCAAGCCGCCGCTGCGCTGCGTGTCGATGTCGACCACGTCGCCTTGCAGCCAGGCGTCGATGCACGCCTCGACCGCGGCCAGCACCGCGTCGGTCTTGGCGCGGTAGTCGCTGTCGGTCAGCGTGTCGATCGAGGGGGCGGTGGGCATGGTCGATAGAATTCGCGGATGTCTCAGCAGCGTCGAACCAGTGTAGCGGCCGTGGTGAAGGCCGCGTCGGCAGCGAGTGCATGCGTGGCGCTGCTCGCGCTGCCGGCCGCGTGCGGGCAGAAGGGCCCGCTGCTGACGCCCGCGGCGGCCGCGTCGGCGGCGTCGAGCCCCGGCCCCGCGCGATGACGGCGCTGCCCGGCGCGCCGCACGTCGCCTACCGCGGCGCCGAGCTGTTCCTCGAAGACCGCGCGCTCGCTGCGCTGGCGCGCGAGCACGGCACGCCGCTGTACGCCTACTCGCGCGCCGGCATGCTGGCCGCGCTGGCCGGCTACCAGCGCGCGCTCGCCGGGCGCGAGCACCTGATCTGCTACGCGATGAAAGCCAACTCGAGCCTCGCGGTGCTGCAGACCTTCGCGCAGGCCGGCTGCGGCTTTGACATCGTCTCGGGCGGCGAACTCGAGCGCGTGCTGGCCTGCGGCGTGCCGGCGTCGAAGATCGTCTTCTCGGGCGTCGGCAAGACGCGCGCCGAGATGCGCCGCGCGCTCGCGGCGGGCGTGCTGTGCTTCAACGTCGAGAGCGATGCCGAGCTCGGCGTGCTCTCGGAGGTCGCCACGGCGCTCGGCACGACGGCTCGCGTCAGCCTGCGCATCAACCCGGATGTCGATGCCGGCACGCACCCGTACATCTCGACCGGCCTGAAGGGCAACAAGTTCGGCATCGCGCACGCCGAGGCGCGCGCGAGCTACCGGCGCGCGGCCGCGCTTCCGGGGCTGCACGTCGTCGGCATCGACTGCCACATCGGCTCGCAGATCACCGAGATCGGCCCCTACCTCGACGCGCTCGACCGGCTGCTCGAGCTGATCGAGGCGATCGAGGCCGACGGCGTCGCGATCGACCACATCGACCTCGGCGGTGGCCTGGGCATCACCTACACCGACGAGGCGCCACCGTCGGCCGAAGCGCTGGTCACGAGCCTGCTCGCGCGCATCGACGCGCGCGGCCACGGCCACCGCAAGGTGCTGTTCGAGCCGGGGCGCTCGCTGGTCGGCAATGCCGGCGTGCTGGTGTCGGAGGTGCTGTACCTGAAGCCCGGCGAACAACGAAACTTCTGCATCGTCGACGCCGCGATGAACGACCTGATGCGCCCGGCGATGTACCAGGCCTGGATGAACATCGTCGCGTGCACGCGGCGCGATGCGCCGACGCTGCTCTGCGACGTCGTCGGCCCGGTCTGCGAATCGGGCGACTGGCTCGGCAAGGACCGCGCGCTCGCGGTGCGGGCCGGCGACTTCATCGCGGTGCTCTCGGCCGGCGCGTACAGCATGAGCATGGCGAGCAACTACAACAGCCGCGGCCGCGCCGCCGAGGTGATGGTCAGCGGCGATCGTGCTTGGCTGATCCGCGAGCGCGAGAGCGCCGCCGAGCTGTTCCGCGGCGAGCACCTGCTGCCGGCCGACGCCTTGCTCTAGATCCGCCCTTCCTCGACCGCGTGGCACGCGATGCGTGCGCCGCCGAAGGTCTTGAACGCCGGCCGCTCGCGCACGCAGCGCTCGTTGGCGTGCGGGCAGCGCGGGTGAAAGCTGCACCCGCTCGGCGGCTCGAGCGGGTTCGGCACCTCGCCCTGCACCGGCGTGCGCTGCCGACATCGAACATGGGCCGGCTCTGCGCATCGACGATCTGGATGCGCACTCCCTCGGGAGTGATATCCAACAGCAGCTGATCCTTGAAAGGCTCGAGCGCCTGGCTCTTGTTCACGGCCGCACGCAACTCGGCCATCAGTGACTCGAGCTGTCTGTGCTCCGCCTCCTGCTGGGC
>DATMIN010000247.1:0-2602 GCA_035554275.1 Burkholderiaceae bacterium | reverse complement strand
GCCGCCGATCGCGCCGCCCATGTCGGCGATCGCCATGCGGATCGTTTCGGCGCCGGCCGGGCCGTCGATGTCGGCGTACAGGCCCGACAGGTCGGTGATGAAGCCGATCTTGATCACGTCGCCCGAGATCTGGGCCTGGGCGGAAGCGCCGAACAGCGTGGTCGCGGCGACGGCGCAGGCGGTGGAAATGGTCTTCAGTGTCATCGGGATCTCCTTTGTGGGGATGGGCAAGCGGGAAAGGCGGCGCTGGGGTTCAGACGCCGAGGTATTCGTGCAGGCGCTCCATGCGGGCCGGCAGCTCGGCCTGCGTGAACTCCTGGATCACCTGGCCGTGCTCCATCACCATGAAGCGGTCGGCCAGCGGTGCGGCGAAAACGAAGTTCTGCTCGACCATCACGATCGTGTAGCCCTGCTGGCGCAGCGCGACGACCATCTCGGCGAGCTTGTGCACGATCACCGGCGCGAGGCCTTCGGAGATCTCGTCGAGCAGCAGCAGCTTCGCGCCGGTGCGCAGGATGCGCGCGACCGCGAGCATCTGCTGCTCGCCGCCGGACAGCCGCGTGCCCTGGCTGCCGGCGCGCTCCTTCAGGTTCGGGAACATCGCGTAGATCTGTTCGACGCTCATGCCGCCCTCGGCGAGCTGCGGCGGCAGCATCAGGTTCTCCTCGCACGACAGGCTCGAGAAGATGCCGCGCTCCTCGGGGCAGTAGCCCAGGCCGAGGCGGGCGATCTTGTGCGTCGCCAGGCCGAGGGTCTCGGTGCCGCGCACCTTGATCGAGCCGGCGCGCCGCCCGATCAGGCCCATGATCGCCCGCATCGTGCTCGTGCGGCCGGCGCCGTTGCGGCCGAGCAGCGTCACGACCTCGCCTTCGTCGACGTGGAAGTTCACGCCGTGCAGCACGTGCGACTCGCCATACCAGCCCTGCAGGTCTTTCACCTCAAGAAACGGGGTCGCCATCAGTGCGCTCCCTTCAGCTCGGTCTTCGCGCTGCCCATGTAGGCCTCGATCACCGCCGGGTTCTTCGAGACCTCGGCATACGGCCCTTCGGCGAGCGTGGCGCCGCGCTGCAGCACCGTGATCACGTCGGCGATGCTGGAGACGACGCTCATGTTGTGCTCGACCATCAGCACGGTGCGGCTCGCCGCGACCTTCTTGATCAGCTGGCGGATGCGGTCGACGTCTTCCAGCCCCATGCCCTGCGTCGGCTCGTCGAGCAGCATCAGCTTCGGATCCATCGCCAGCGTGGTCGCGATCTCGAGCGCGCGCTTGCGGCCGTAGCTGAGCTCGACCGCCGGCAGCGCCGCATAGCTCTCGAGATCGACCTCGCGCAGCAGCTCGAGCGCGCGCGCATCGAGCGTGCGCAGGCTGCCCTCGGGCTTCCAGAAGTGGAACGAGGTGCCGAGCTTGCGCTGCAGCGCGACGCGCACGTTCTCGAGCACCGAGAGGTGCGGGAACACCGCGGAGATCTGGAACGAACGGACCACGCCGCGGCGCGCGATCACCGCCGGCTGCTCGGGCGTGATGTCGGTGCCGTCGAACAGGATCTGGCCGCTGGTGGGGATCAGGAACTTCGTCAGCAGGTTGAAGCAGGTCGTCTTGCCCGCGCCGTTCGGCCCGATCAGCGCGTGGATGCTGCCGCGCCGCACCTTCAGGTTGACCTTGCTGACCGCGACGAAGCCCTTGAACTCCTTCGTCAGCTCGCGGGTCTCGAGGATGTGCTCGGTGGCGCCGCTCATGACGCCCTCCCGCCACGCGGCGCACGCACCGCGCCGAGCGCCTTGACCTCGCCACCGAGCCGGCGCGACAGCGTGCCCGCCACCGCAAGCACCGCGTCGCGATGGCGCTCGCCGCGATCGGCGCCGAGCAGCGCCTTGTTGATGCAGACCGCGACGCCGGCCACCGCCTGGCCGGTCGCGTCGAACACCGGTGCGCCGAACGAATACACGCCCTCGCGCACCGACTCGTCGTCGATGCTGTAGCCGCGCTTGCGGGTGGCCGAGAGTTCGCGCATCAGCGCCTCGATCTCGCGCGGGCCCTTGCGCGTCAGGTGCGTGGGCAGGCCGCCGGCGAACAGGCGCCGCACTTCGCCCGGGTCGCGCTGCGACAGCATCGCCTTGCCGCTGCCCGACAGGTAGGCCGGCAGCCGCATGCCGACGTTGAATGCGAGGCCGAGCGGGCGCGCGCTGTTGCGCACCGCGACGTAGAGCGCGTCGGTGCCGCTGAGCACCGACAGCACCACGGTCTCTTCGGGCGCGGCGCCGGCGTCGGCCCACAGCGCGTTGAACTCCTGCGCCACGTCGGTGCCCCAAACGAAGGCCTCGGCCAGGCTCATCACGCGCGGGCCGATCAGGAACGCGCCGTCGCTCTGGCGGCGCAGGTAGCCGAACGACATCAGCGTGTTGCACAGGCCGTGCACACTGCTCTTCGGCAGCGCGAGCGAGTGCGTCAGCTGCGCCAGGCTCATCGGCTCGCGCTGCTGCGCGAGGCGGTCGAGCAGCGTGAGCGCGCGCGTCACCGCCGGCACCAGCGGCGCAGCGGCGTTCGGCGGGCGGGCGGCGCTGGGGCGCGGCACGGCGGGCGTGGTGTGCAGGATCGTCTCCG
>DATMIN010000246.1:0-2555 GCA_035554275.1 Burkholderiaceae bacterium | reverse complement strand
ACGGAATCCCGAGCAGTTCGAGCGCGCCCTGCACGCTGCCGTCTTCGCCGTGGCGGCCGTGCAGCGTGATGAACACACGCGCGAAACCCTCGCGCTTGAGTTCGACCAGCTCGCGCTCGGCCGGGTCGAACGGGTGCGCATCGACACCCTGCGAGCGCAGCGCGGCGAGCACGCCGTGGCCCGACAGCAGCGAGATCTCGCGTTCGGCCGAGGTGCCGCCGAGCAAGACCGCGACCTTGCCCAGCGCCTTCACATCGATGCTCATGCCGCGCCTCCTTTCACGCCTGCCGGCGCCACCAGCTCGGCCAGCTGTGCCGCCACCGCGCCGATCGAGCCGGCGCCCATCACGATCACCACATCGCCGCCGCGCACCTGTTCGGCCAGCGCCGCCGGCATCGCGGCGATCTCGTCGACGAACACCGGGTCGACCTTGCCGGCCACGCGCAGCGCGCGCGCCAGCGTGCGGCCGTCGGCGGCGACGATTGGCGCCTCGCCGGCCGCGTAGACCTCGGCCAGCAGCACCAGATCGGCGCTGCCGAGCACCTTGACGAAATCCTCGAAGCAGTCGCGCGTGCGGGTGTAGCGGTGCGGCTGGAACGCGAGCACGAGGCGCCGGCCCGGAAACGCGCCGCGCGCCGCGGCGAGCGTGGCCGCCATCTCGGCCGGGTGGTGGCCGTAGTCGTCGATCAGAGTGAAGCGGCCGCCGTCGCTCGTCGGGTGCTCGCCGTAGCGCTGGAAGCGCCGATCGACACCGCGGAACTCGGCCAGGCCCTTGACCAGCGGCGCGTCGGGCAGCTCGAGTTCGGTCGCGACCGACACCGCCGCGAGCGCGTTCAGCACGTTGTGCTCGCCGGGCAGGTTCAGCGTGACCGCGAGGTCGGGCATGTGCACGCCGTTGCGGCGCTGCACCGTGAAGCGCATCGTGCCGGCGTCGGCGACGACATCGACCGCGCGCACCATCGCGTCGGCGTTGAAGCCGTAGGTCACGAGCGGGCGCGAGATCATCGGCATGACCCCGCGCACGCCGGCGTCGTCGCTGCACAAGATCGCCGCGCCGTAGAACGGCATGCGGTGGATGAACTCGACGAACGCGGCCTTCAGCCTCGCGAAGTCGTGGCCGTAGGTGTCCATATGGTCGGCGTCGATGTTGGTCACCACCGCCATCACCGGGTTCAGGTTCAGGAACGACGCGTCGGATTCGTCGGCCTCGACGACGATGTAGTCGCCTTTGCCGAGACGCGAGTTCGCGCCGGCCGCGTTCAGGCGCCCGCCGATCACGAACGTCGGGTCGACGCCGGCCTCGGCCAGCACGCTGGTGACGAGCGAAGTCGTCGTCGTCTTGCCGTGCGTGCCGGCGATCGCGATGCCCTGCTTCAGGCGCATCAGCTCGGCCAGCATCACCGCGCGCGGCACGACCGGCACGCGCCTGGCGCGCGCCGCGATCACCTCGGGGTTGTCTGCGCGCACCGCGGTCGATGTGACCACCGCTTCGGCGCCCGCGATGTGCTCGGCCGCGTGGCCGATCGCGATGCGGATGCCGAGCGACGCGAGCCGCCGCGTCGTCGCGCTGGCGCTCTGATCCGAGCCCGACACGATGTAGCCGAGGTTGTGCAGGATCTCGGCGATGCCGCTCATGCCGGCGCCGCCGACCCCGACGAAGTGAATGTGCTTGACGGCGTGCTTCATGCCGGCACCAGCCTTTCGATCTCGTCGGCGACGCGCGCCGCCGCGCGCGGCTTCGCCAGCGCGCGCGCCGCGGTGGCCATCGCGAGCAGCGCCTCGCGCGTCAGCCCGGCGAGCAAATCGGCGAGGCGGCGCGGCGTGAGTTCGGCTTGCGGCAGGTGGATGGCGGCGCCCTGCCCGGCCAGCCACTGCGCGTTGTCGCGCTGGTGCGAGGTGGTGCTGACGATCAACGGCACCAGCACCGCCGGCACGCCGGCCGCGCACAGCTCGCTGACCGTGACCGCGCCGGCGCGGCAGACGATCAGGTCGCACTCGGCGAGCTGCGCCGCCATGTCGTCGATGAACGGCAGCACCTGCGCGGCGACCTGCGCCTCCGCGTACGCGGCCTGCACGCTCGCGAGGTTGGCGGTTCCGGTCTGGTGCGTGACCATCGGCCGCTCGCCCGCGCCCATCAGCGCCAGCGCCTGCGGCAGGCATTCGTTGAGCGCACGCGCACCGAGGCTGCCGCCGACGACCAGCACGCGCAGCGCGCCCTGCCGGTTCGCGAAGCGCAGCGAAGGCACGGGCAGCGCCTCGATCTCGGCGCGCACCGGGTTGCCGGTGACGACGGCGTGCTTGGTCTTCTGCGCCGCTGCGCCATCGAAGCCGAACGCGACGCGGTCGGCCACCGGCAGCAACGCGCGGTTGCTCATCAGCAGCGACGCGTCGGCGTTGACGAGCACCAGCGGCCGGCTCAGCAGCGAGGCCATCAGCCCGCCGGGAAAGCAGACGTAGCCGCCCATGCCGAGCACGGCCGTGGTCTGGCGCGCGCGGATGATCCGCAGGCAACTCCAGAACGCGCCGAGCAGGCGCAAGCCACCGGTCAGCGTGTG
>DATMIN010000245.1:0-9170 GCA_035554275.1 Burkholderiaceae bacterium | reverse complement strand
CGTCGCGAGCACCGCGCGCAGCTGGCGCGTGATCGTGAAGCGGTTGTCGGCCACCATCAGGAACAGCGCCAGCGCCGAGCACAGCACCAGCTTCGTCAGCGCCGACGGCCCCTGGCGGAAGAACGGCGGCGGCGTGCGGTCTATGGTCCCGATGGCCATGGGCTCGACGTCAGCCGGACCGGCGTACCGCGATCACCGCATCACTCGGAGGTGAAGATGCTGCCGAGCCGCTCCATGCGCTCCAGCGCCATGCCGCACCCGCGCACCACGCAGGTCAGCGGGTCTTCGGCGACGAGCACCGGCAGCCCGGTTTCCTCGGACAGCAGCCGGTCCAGGTCGCGCAGCAGCGCACCGCCGCCGGTCAGCATCATGCCGCGCTCGGCGATGTCGGCGCCGAGTTCGGGCGGGGTCTGCTCGAGCGCGTTCTTGACCGCCGAGACCATCTGGTTCAGCGGGTCGGTCAGCGCCTCGAGGATCTCGTTGCTGCTGATCGTGAAGCTGCGCGGCACGCCTTCGCTGAGGTTGCGGCCCTTGACTTCCATTTCCTTGACCTCGGAGCCGGGGAACGCGCTGCCGATGCTCTTCTTGATCGCCTCCGCGGTCGGCTCGCCGATCAGCATGCCGTAATTGCGCCGGATGTAGTTGATGATCGATTCGTCGAACTTGTCGCCGCCGACGCGGATGCTGCCCTTGTAGACCATGCCGCCGAGGCTGATGACGCCGACCTCGGTCGTGCCGCCGCCGATGTCGACGACCATCGAGCCGCTGGCTTCGCTGACGGGCAGACCGGCGCCGATCGCCGCGGCCATCGGCTCCTCGATCAGGTAGACGTCGCTCGCGCCGGCGCCGAGCGCCGATTCGCGGATCGCGCGGCGCTCGACCTGCGTCGAGCCGCACGGCACGCAGATGATGATCCGCGGGCTCGGGCGCAGCACCGAGCGCGGGTGGACCATCTTGATGAACTGCTTGAGCATCTGCTCGGTGACGGTGAAGTCGGCGATCACGCCGTCCTTCATCGGGCGAATCGCCTCGATGTTGCCCGGCACCTTGCCGAGCATCGCCTTGGCCTCGGCACCGACCGCCTGGATCGTCTTCTTGCCATTGGGGCCGCCCTCGTGGCGGATCGCGACGACCGAGGGCTCGTCGAGCACGATGCCCTTGCCGCGCACGTAGATCAGCGTGTTGGCGGTGCCCAGGTCGATGGCCAGGTCGGTCGAGAAGTAGCGGCGAAAGGATCCGAACATGGTGTGTGGTGGGCGGACCCGTCGGTTGGCCTGCGGGCCATGGAGCAAGCGCAGCCAGCGGCGGATCGGGTTGCGTTGTTGGGCGTTGGTTGTTGGATCGCCGGCCGGGCGCACGAGGCGCCCGCGACGGTGATGACACCGCACTTCGAGCCCGCGTCAAAGCGCCGGACCCGACGATTTGCACACGCGCGAAAGGCTTGTGGATAACCGGGGATAATACCGCAAGCCCTGCGGCGCACGAACCGCCGCGGCCCTCGCGCAAGCATCGATGCGCCGCCTCTTTCCGACGATCCCATGGCCCTGACCCCCGACGACGTGAGCCGCATCGCCCAACTCGCGCGGCTCGAACTGCAGGACGCCGAACGCGGCGCGATGCTGTCGCAGCTGAACGGCTTCTTCCGCATCGTCGAGCAGATGAGCGCGGTCGACACCAGCGGCGTCGAGCCGCTGTACACGCCGCTGTCGGCGGTGGCCGAGGTGAGCCTGCGGCTGCGCGACGATGTGGTGACGGAGACCGACGCGCGCGAGCTGAACCAGCGCAGCGCGCCGGCCGTGGAAGACGGGCTGTTCCTGGTGCCCAAGGTGATCGGGGCATGAAGGAACTGCACGAGCTGGGCGCGGCCGAACTCGGGCGCGCGCTCGCGGACAAGCAGGTGTCGAGCGTCGAGGCGACGACACATCTGCTCGCACGCCTTGCGCAGCACGAACAACTCGGCGCCATGCTCGGCCTCGACGGCGAGGCGGCGCTCGAAGAAGCGCGCGCCGCCGATGCGCGCCGCGCCGCCGGCGAGCGCGGCGCGCTGCTCGGCGTGCCGCTCGCGCACAAGGACATCATCGTCACGCGCGGCTGGCCGACCACCGCCGGCTCGAAGATCCTCGCCGGCTACCGCAGCCCGTTCGACGCGACCGTGGTCGCGCGCCTCGGCGCCGGCGAGCCCGGCAGCGCGCCCGGCGCCGGCATGGTCACGCTCGGCAAATTGAACTGCGATGAATTCGCGATGGGCTCGAGCAACGAGAACTCGGCCTATCGCGCGGTGCGCAACCCGTGGGACACGAGCCGCGTGCCGGGCGGCTCGTCGGGCGGCTCGGCCGCCGCGGTGGCGGCGCGCCTGATGCCCGCCGCCACCGGCACCGACACCGGCGGCTCGATCCGCCAGCCGGCGAGCTTCACCGGCATCACCGGCATCAAGCCGACCTACGGCGTGTGCTCGCGCTTCGGTCTGATCGCGTTCGCGTCCAGCCTCGACCAGGCCGGCCCGCTGGCGCGCAGCGCCGAAGACTGCGCGCTGCTGCTGTCGGCGATGAGCGGCTTCGACGCGCGCGACTCGACCAGCGCGCCGCGCCCGCCTCAGGACTATCACGCGGCGATGCTGAAGGCGCGCGACGGCGCGACCGCCGCACAGCCCTTGCGCGGCCTGCGCATTGGCCTGCCGACCGAGTTCTTCCCGGCCGCGCTGGCCGCCGACGTCAACGGCGCGGTGCGTGCCGGCCTGGCCGAGCTCGAAAAGCTCGGCGCGACGTTGGTCGACGTGAGCCTGCCGCGCACCGAACTCTCGATCCCGGTCTACTACATCATCGCGCCGGCCGAAGCGTCGTCGAACCTGAGCCGCTTCGACGGCGTGAGGTATGGGCACAGAGCGGCCACGTATGGCGACCTCGAGGACATGTACAAGAAGAGCCGCAGCGAGGGCTTCGGCGCCGAGGCCAAGCGCCGGATCATGATCGGCACCTACGTCCTGAGCCACGGCTACTACGACGCCTACTACCTGCAGGCGCAGAAGCTGCGCCGCATGATCGCCGACGACTTCCAGGCCTGCTTCACGCGCTGCGACGTGATCGCCGGGCCGGTCGCGCCGACGGTCGCGTGGGCGCTCGGCGCGAAGCGCGACGATCCGGTCGCGAGCTACCTCGCCGACATCTTCACGCTGCCCGCGAGCCTGGCCGGCCTGCCCGGCATGAGCCTGCCGTGCGGCTTCGGCGAGGGCGGCATGCCGGTCGGCTTACAGCTGATCGGCAACTACTTCGACGAAGGCACGCTGCTGCGCGCGGCGCATGCGTTCCAGCAGGCGACCGACTGGCATGCGCGCACGCCGCCGGGCTACTGACGCATGAGCACGCCCGCATTGATCCGTGGCTACGAGGTCGTGATCGGCATCGAGACGCACGCCCAGCTCTCGACGCACAGCAAGATCTTCAGCGGCTCGTCGACCGCGTTCGGCGCCGAGGCCAACACGCAGGCCTCGGCCGTCGACCTCGCGCTGCCCGGCACGCTGCCGGTGATGAACCGCGGCGCGGTCGAGCGTGCGATCCGCTTCGGCCTGGCGGTCGGCGCGACGATCGCGCCGCTGTCGATCTTCGCGCGCAAGAACTACTTCTATCCCGATCTGCCGAAGGGCTACCAGATCAGCCAGTACGAGACGCCGGTGGTGCAGGGCGGCACGCTCGGGTTCTTGGTGGGCGACGTGCCGCACAAGGTGCACCTGACCCGTGCCCACCTCGAGGAGGACGCCGGCAAGTCGCTGCACGAGGACTATCAAGGCCGCAGCGGCATCGACCTGAACCGCGCCGGCACGCCGCTGCTCGAGATCGTCACCGAGCCCGACATGCGCGGCTCGCGCGAGGCGGTCGAGTACACGCGCGCGCTGCACCGCCTCGTCACCTGGATCGGCATCTGCGACGGCAACATGCAGGAAGGGTCGTTTCGCTGCGACGCCAACGTCTCGGTGCGCCGGCCCGGCGCGCCGTTCGGCACGCGGCGCGAGATCAAGAACCTGAACAGCTTCAAGTTCATGCAGCAGGCGATCGACTACGAGGTGCAGTGGCAGATCGACCTGCTCGAAGACGGCGGCAGCGTGCGCCAGGCGACGGTGCTGTTCGACCCGGCCAGCGGCGAGACGCGCGCGATGCGCAGCAAGGAAGACGCGCACGACTACCGCTACTTCCCCGACCCCGACCTGCCGCCGCTCGTGATCGCGGCCGATTGGATCGAGCGGGTGCGCGCCGAAATGCCCGAGCTGCCGCAGGCGATGGCCGCGCGCTTCGAGCGCGACTACGCGCTGCCGGCCTACGACGCCGCGCTGATGACGCAGAGCCGCGCGTTCGCGGCCTACTTCGAGACCGCGGCGAAAGCGAGCGGCCAGCCCAAGCTGGTGGCGAACTGGCTGATGGGCGAAGTCGCGCGGCGCCTGAACGCGAACGAGCTGACGATCGAGCGCAGCCCGATCGGCGCCGCGGCGCTGGCGGCGCTGGTCGCACGCATCGCCGACGCCACGATCTCGAACAACGGCGCGCGCCAGGTGTTCGACGCGTTGTGGAACGACGCCGGCGCCGAGGTCGACGCGCTGATCGCGTCGCTCGGCCTGAAGCAGCTGAACGACAGCGCCGCGCTCGAGCGCATCCTCGACGAGGTGCTCGCGGCGAACCCGAAATCGGTCGAGGAATTCCGCGCCGGCAAGGACCGGGCGTTCAACGCGCTCGTCGGCCAGGCGATGAAGGCGATGAAATCCAGCGCCGGCCAGGCCAACCCGGCGCAGGTCAACGCGCTGCTCAAGCGCAAGCTCGGCGCCTGAGCGCCGGCGCCTACTTGCCGCGCGAGGCGGCCGAGGCCGCGGCGAGCTGCGGGTCGAGCGAGCCGGGCGGCGCGCCGGCCCAGAGCTTCTTCAGGCGCTCGAGCTCGGCGTCGTAGCTCTTCTCGATGCGCCCGATCTCGGCCTTCTGCGCCTCGATCTGCGTGCGCTGGCCTTCGGTCGACACGTCGTTCGCGTCGAGCTGCGCCTTCAGCTTGGGCGGCAGCGGCTTGCCGGCGTAGAACTCGGCGTCGGCCAGCAGCGGTGGGCGCTCCTTCACCAGCTCGGCCAGGCGCTGCTCGCTCGCCTGCAGCAGCTTGCGCGCCGAGCCGAGCGCCGACTCGCGGGCGCGCTGGTGCGCGGCTTCGTTCGGGTAGCGCTGCATCAGGGTGCGGTCGCGCCGCACCGCTTCGGCTCGCGCCTCGCGCGCGGCGGCGGCGACGCGCTCGCGCTCATCGGCCTGTGCGCGCTCGTCGGCCGTCAGGGTCGGTGGCACGATGCGGTTCAGCGAGCCGTCGGGGTTCAGCACGCGCTGCTCGCGGCCGACGCATTCGGCGATCAGGCGGTCGGAGGTGAGCGTCTTGCCGCTCGCCGACACGCAGGTGAAGATCGAGCGGCCTTGGGCCCAGACCGGCGCGCTCGTGCCGAGCGCGAGCAGGCACACCAGCGCGGCGTGGGCGGCGGGTCGGAAAAGAGGCAGGGCGGCGGTCGGGCGGATGGTGTTCATGCGGGCTCCGTAGCGATCACGGTTGGCGGCCCCGGCGCAGGGGCTGCCGAAAGCGGTATCGGCCAGCGGCGGGCGGACTGTAGCGCTTCGGCGCTGGCGCCTCGGGTGCGACCCTAGAATCCGCGCTCTTCGTCATCGGGTCGCTCCGTCTTGTTCCGTCTCGTCTCGCTCAATCTGAACGGCATCCGCTCCGCGGCGAGCAAGGGTTTCGAGGCCTGGGCCGAAGGGGTGGGCGCCGATTGTATGGGCGTGCAGGAGGTCAAGGCGCAGGCCGACACGGTGGTTGGCCGGTTCGACCGCGTCGCCGGCCTGACCGGCCACTTCCACTATGCCGACAAGAAGGGCTACTCGGGTGTCGGGCTGTACACGCGCAAGAAACCGAGCCGGGTCGTGCTCGGCATCGGCGACCCCGAGTTCGACGCCGAGGGCCGCTACGTCGAGGCCCGTTTCGACACCACGCGGCGCAAGCTGAGCATCGTCAGCTGCTACTTCCCGAGCGGCTCGAGCGGCGAGCTGCGCCAGGCCGCGAAGTTCCGCTTCCTCGGGCTGATGGCGCCGCACCTGAAGGCGCTGGCGGCCGAGCGCGAATTGATCCTGGTCGGCGACATCAACATCGCCCACAAGGAGATCGACCTGAAGAACTGGCGCGGCAACCAGAAGAACAGCGGCTTCCTGCCCGAAGAGCGCGCCTGGATGACGGCGCTGCTGGGCGAGATCGGCCTGGTCGACGTTTTCCGCACGCTCAACCCGCACCCCGAGCAGTACACGTGGTGGAGCAACCGCGGCCAGGCGCGCGCGAACAACGTCGGCTGGCGGCTCGACTACCACCTCGCCACGCCGGCGATCGCGAAGAAGGCGGTCGCCGAGCACATCTACCTCGAGCGGCGCTTCAGCGACCACGCGCCGGTGGTGATCGACTACGACTTCACGCTCTGACCCCGGGGCCGGCCCCGCGCCTACGGCCCGGGAGGCGTGCCCGCGCCGAGCGGCGAGAACCGTTCGTCACGTCGCGTCAGCCCCGGCAGCGTGCGGCTGGCCGTGAGCCAGGACACGCCGAAGGCGACGAGCCCGATCCGCTCGCAGTAGAAGACGAGCCGGGGAATCTTCGCGGTCAGCGCGCCGCCGGCGAGCGTGTCGATCACGACGGCCGCGATGGCGATGACGATCGCGACCCCGCAAACGGCGTAGATGCCCGCCCGGCGCTTGGCCTCGACATGGCCCTTGGCGCGCGCGCGCCGATAGAACACGTAGCAGAAGTAGGCGAGCACCAGGAACATCGCGGCGGCCGACGCGAAGTGGACGTGCGGCAGGATTTCCTCGTGACCATCGCAGCCGCACGGGAACAGCGCGATGCCCAAGGCCGCGACGCCCGCCACCTTGCTGAGGATCATCTCCGAACGCGACAGGCCGTTGTACGCCAGCAGGAAGGCCGAGATCGCGAACAGGAATCCGACGAAGATGCTCTGCGACCAGCCGCCCTCGTAGTAGGACGCGCTGATCGAGGTGATGCCTTCGCCCGCAAAGAAGCTGGTGAGGTTGGCCAGCGAGAGCGCGATCACGCCGACGAGCAGTTTGAGGGTTCGGTGATCGATCTCCGGAAGCGCAGGTGTCGGCAGCATCGATCTCCCCCAGGGTGACGGCGAGCCCATCGTAGTGGCTTGCCGGCGCGCTTCATGCCCTGCATTGATGACGCGGATTGCCCGAGAATCAGCGCCGGCCCGTCGCGGCCGGCGCTGACGCAGCGCAGCACGCACTGAACCTGTCCTGCCGAAAGCCGCCATGCCACTCGAAACCATCCAGATCGAAACCGCGCCGCAGCCGACCGCCAGCGTGATCGTGCTGCACGGCCTGGGCGCCGACGGCAACGACTTCGTGCCGATCGCGCAGGAGCTCGACCTGTCGGCGATCGGCGCGGTGCGCTTCGTGTTCCCGCACGCGCCGACGCGTCCGGTCACGGTCAACGGCGGCCACGTGATGCGCGCCTGGTACGACATCTTCGGCCCCGAACTCGGCCCCGGCGCCACGCGCCGCGAAGACGAGGCCGGGCTGCGCGCGTCGCAGGCGCTCGTCGATGCGTTGATCGCCGCCGAGCGCGGGCGCGGCGTGGCTGCGAACCGGATCGTGCTGGCCGGTTTCTCGCAGGGCTGCGCGATGGCGTTCGTCACCGGGCTGCGCCACCACGAGCGACTGGCCGGGCTGCTCGGGCTGTCGGGCTACCTGCCGCTGGCCGGGCTGACCGCGGCCGAGCGCAGCGCGGCCAACGCCGACGTGCCGATCTTCCAGGCGCACGGCAGCTTCGATCCCGTGATCCCGATCGCGCGCGCGCTGCAGTCGCGCGACGCGCTCGTCGCGCTCGGCCACGCCGTCGAGTGGCATGCGTACCCGATGCCGCATTCGGTGTGCGCCGAAGAGATCGCCGACATGAACCGCTGGCTGCTGCGCGTGCTCGCGCCGGCCGGCGCACGTGAATAGGTCACAGCTTTCGGCGGGCAGATTCACCGCCCGGGGCGCGCCGGCGCTCCTACGCTCGGTTGCGTCTTGTTGCTCTTATTGGGGCAGCGACGCGCAGATCGGAAGGATCGGTCATGTTCAACGACGTCACGCATTTCGACAAGGCGATGCCGGGCCTTGGCTCCGTGCTGTATCTCGGGCCGGATCGGCGCCGCAACAGCGGGCGCGCGCGCCACTGGCTGGCCGCGACGCTCGACGAGATCGACTACGGGATGCTGCTGCTGACCGACATCTCGCAGGTCAGCCACACGAACCACGCCGCGCAGGCCGAGCTCGATGCCGAGCACCCGCTGCAGCTGGTCGGGCGCGAGCTGTGCGCCCGCCGCCCGCAGGACGCGGCCCCGCTCGCCGATGCGCTGCAGGCCGCCGCCCAGCGCGGGCTGCGCAAGCTGCTGACGCTCGGTGAAGGCGCGCAGCGCGTCGGCGTCTCGGTGGTGCCGCTCGGCGGGCCCGACGCGGCCGACCGCCCGGTGACGCTGGTGATGATCGGCAAGCGCCACGTGTGCGGCGCGCTCTCGGTGCAGGGCTTCGCGCAGGCGCACCGCCTGACGGGCGCCGAGACACGCGTGCTCGACGGGCTGTGCCGCGGCACGCCGCCGACCGAGATCGCGCGTCAGCTCGGCGTGGCGATCTCGACCGTGCGCACGCAGATCGGCAACATCCGCCACAAGACCGGCGCGCAGAGCATCCGCGCGCTGGTGCGGCAGGTCGCGGTGCTGCCGCCGCTGATGGGCGTGCTGCGCAGCGGCGCGGGCGCGGGCGCGGGCCGCGTCGAACACGACGTGCGCACGCTGCTCGGCGTCTGACCGAGCAAGCGCAGCGGTCTGACCGAGCAAGCGCAGCGATCGGCCGCCTGCACTAGCATGCAGGCTGCCGGCCGTCGCCCATTCTCGGGGCGGGCCGGGCCCGCATGCCGCCCGTCTCGCCCGCCGTTGCCGACCCGTTCGCCGCGCTGCCCGAACCGTTGCAGCGCCTGGCGCGGCGCGGCGAGCGCCGGCGCTTCCGCAAGGGCCACCGGCTGATCCAGGAGGGCGACCAGGGCGACACGCTGTTCGTCATCCTGTCGGGCCGGGTGCGCGTGTTCGGCAGCGACGACAAGGACCGCGAGATCACCTACGGCAC
>DATMIN010000244.1:0-11192 GCA_035554275.1 Burkholderiaceae bacterium | reverse complement strand
GCGCAGCCTGCCGCCGGGCGCGACGGCGCCGGCGATCTCGCCGGCGCTGACCTGCCCGCACTGTCTCGCGCCGGTCGGCCCGGCCGATGCGCGCTGCGGCGGCTGCGGCCACGCGCTCGCCTGAACGGCGCGCATCCGTGCGCGTCAGTGCGTCGCGTCCGAGCCGGGCGCCTGGCGGCCGAGCGGCGTGAACAGCTCGCCGACGTCGACCGCGTCGAAGTGGTACTTGCGGCCGCAGAAGTCGCAACCGATCTCGACCCGGCCCTGCTCGGCGACGATGCCGTCGACCTCGGCGCGCCCGAGCCCCCTGAGCATGTTGCCCACGCGCAGCCGCGAGCAGCTGCAGGCGAAGTGCGGGCCGCCTTCCCCCGCATCGCTGCCGCGCAGCGGCTCGAAGCGATGCAACGGCTCTTCCCAGAACAGCCGCCGCAGGATCGTGTCGGCCTCGAGCGCGAGCAGCTCGTCGCGCGTCAGCGTCGCCGCCTTCAGCGCAATGCGGTTGAAGGCCTCGTCGAGGCCGATCAGGTCTTCGTTGCGCTGCGCGCCCTGCAGGTTGCCCTCGCCCTGCACCGGCAGCCGCTGGATCAGCAAGCCGGCGGCGATGTCGTCGTTCGCCGCGAGGATCAGCCGCGTGTCGAGCTGCTCCGACTGCAGCATGTAGTGCTCGAGCACCGCGCTCAACTGCTGCAGCGGCTCGCGCTGGTCGCCGTGCAGCGCGACGACGCCCTGGTACGGCTGCTGGCCGGCACGCTTGTCGCGCGGGTCGAGCGTGATCGCGCAGCGGCCCTGGCCGTGCACGTTGACGAGCGCCTCGAGCGCCGCCGCGTCGTCGACCGCGCCGACCACCTTCGCGGTGACGCGAAACGCCAGATCGCTCTGCACCTCGGCCACCGCGAGCTTGACCGGCCCGTCGCCGTAGACCTGCAGCACGAGCGCGCCGTCGAAGCGCAGGTTCGACTGCATCAGCACGCCGGCCGCCGCCATCTCGCCGAGCAGCACGCGCACCGGCGCCGGGAACGCGTCGGACGCTTCGGCGCGGCGCGCCAGCACCTCGCGCCAGCTGCCGGTCAGGCGCACCAACATGCCGCGCACCGGCAGGCCGTCGAAGATGAACTTGTGGAGTTCGCTCATCGCCCGATGATGCCAGCAGCGCGACACCACCACACCGGCGCCGCGCCCCGTCCCGAGTTGGTATACTGGTCTGACCAGCTGGTCAACCTGAAGGAGCACCGTGAAGGAGGTCGGAACGTTCGAAGCCAAGACCCACCTGAGCGCCCTGCTCGACGAGGTGGCGCGCGGCGCCGAGGTGACGATCACCCGGCGCGGTGTGGCCGTGGCGCGGCTCGTGCCCGCCGAGGCGGCGCCGCGCAGCCCGGCAGGCGACCCGATCGCGCGCGCCAAGGCATTCGCCAAGCATCAGTCGCTCGGGCGGCTGTCGTGGAAGGCGCTGCGCGACGAGGGCCGGCGTTGAGCGGTTTCGTGCTCGACGCGTCGGTGGCGCTCGCGTGGTGCTTCGACGACGAGAGCACGCCGGCCGCGTGGACGCTGCTCGACCGCCTGCGCGATGCACCGGCGCATGTGCCGGCGCTGTGGGCGCTGGAGGTGGGGAACATCCTGCTCGGCGCCGAGCGCCGGCGCCGCATCACGCAGGCCCGGGCGACCGAGTTCCTGGGCATCCTCGGCGATCTTGACATCCGCACCGACCCCGAGCTGCCCGGCCGCGCGTTTCGCGACGTGCTGCCGCTGGCGCGGGCGCACCGGCTGACCGCCTACGACGCAACCTACCTCGAACTCGCGATGCGGCTCGGCCTGCCGCTGGCCTCGAAAGACGCGGCGCTGCGGCGCGCCGCGACTGCCTTGCACCTCAAGACGCTCGGCGCCTGACGCTTCAGCCGATCTTCTTCAAGCTGGCCGCGAAGCGCCGCGCGTTCGCGACGTAGAACTCGGCGCTGCGCTGCAGCCCGGCGATCTGCTCGGGCGTGAGCTGGCGCACCACCTTCGCCGGCGAGCCGAGGATCATCGAGCCGTCGGGGAACTCCTTGCCCTCGGTGACGAGCGCGCCGGCGCCGACCAGGCAATGCTTGCCGATCTTCGCGCCGTTCAGCACCACCGCCTGGATGCCGATCAGCGAGCCGTCGCCGACGCTGCAGCCATGCAGCATCACCTGGTGGCCGACAGTGACGTTGGCGCCGAGCGTGACCGGGAAGCCGGCGTCGGCATGCAGCACGCTGCCGTCCTGCACGTTCGAGCCGCGGCCGATCTTCAGCAGCTCGGTGTCGCCGCGCAGGATCGCACCGAACCACACGCTCGCGTCCTCGGCGAGTTCGACGCGGCCGATCACGGTCGCGCTGTCGGCGACCCAGGCGCCGGCGGCGAGCTGGGGTCGGTGATCGTCGAGCTGGTACAGCGCCATCGTGAGCCTCCGAGCGGAAGCACATGATTCTACGGATGCCGACGATGACCCCGCGCCAGCGTGCGCTCGACGTGCGGTGCCGGCGTCGGTACGGTGAAGAACTACCGTCGCGCACCGCGAAGATGGACTTCGACGCCGGTCGCCCTCACCTCAGCGCGATCGAGGGGTCGCCGATGGAGGATCGGCTTGAGTGGAAGGTCCCCGGCAGTCATCGGGGACCGGTGTCGAGGCTGTTTCTTTATCCGCCGAGCGCGTGCGACGGAGCCTTGCGGCGGTGGGCGACGCCCAGCAAGCCAAGCCCTGCGAACATCAACGCGTACGTCGACGGCTCGGGAACGTTCGTCACCGTCAACGTGAAGTTGTCGAACGACGCGAACTTATCCGGAGTGAAGATGTTCATGCCGACGCCAAGAGCCGGAGCGCCTGCAGCCAACGCGGCCTGAAACTGCGAGGTCACGTCGAACGTGAAAACAGTATCGACCGCCAACGGGTAATACTGAATGCTGGCGAGGCCGGAGCCCAAGCTCGCGTAGTAGTCGCCGACCTGGGCTTGGTTGTCGCCGAAGTACGTGCCGACCCCAACCGAGAACGTCGGGTTCGGCGGGTAGGACGGGTTGAAGTTTTGGCCGAGGTAAGAGCCCTTGAAACGAAACGACAGCGTTGCACTTGAGGCCGAATCGAGGTTCGTGATATTGAACTCCGAGCGCAGGACTTCCCACTCCGAGAAGTTGCCCCACATGCCTGCCGTTGATTGGTTGCCGACCGTGACGTAGCTGTACCCGTACTGCTTGCCGGGAGGCGGGTTGAAGAAATCCGCATCGACGGTGACGTTGAAGGTCAAGCCGTTGACGGTCGTTGTGTCGGCGAGCGCGGTGCCAGCCAGAACGGCCAGCGTGGCGGCGGTCAGGAACTGCTTCATCGCGTACTCCTCTGCTTGAAGTGAAGGACGGTAAACGAAGCTGCGCCAGTCTGGGTCAGTTGCGTTGGAGATGAGCAACACGATCGACCTTAAACTGGACGTAACCGCAGTGACCGCCTTTTGCCAGGGGGCTAAGCTGCCCAGCATGGGACTGCCAGCCAACGTACTATCCGACGCCACCGATGCAGGCGAAGCCGGGCTGGGCCGGCGACCTTCCAGCAGCACCAGGCGCCGCGGCCGCGCCCGCCGCCCAAGCTCGAAGCGCGCCGTGGCGCCGGCTTCACCGAGGCGGAGCCGCCCTGTCCCTATGACGATCTCATCATGACGACCACCGTCTTCGTCGCCGGCTTCCACCACGAGACCAACACCTTCGCGCCCTCGCCGGCCGACTGGGCCGCGTTCACCTGCGGCGCCGGCTACCCGCCGTACGCGCGCGGCGACGCGATGCTCAAGCAGATGCGCTCGACCAGCACCGCGCTCGGCGGCTTCATGCAAGAGGCCGGCGAGCACGGCTGGGCGCTGCGGCCCTCGGTGTGGGCCGGCGCGATGCCGTCGAACCGCGTCACGCGCGACGCGTTCGAGCGCATCGCCGCCGAGATCGTCGACGACCTGCGCGCGAGCCGCGTCGATGCGGTGTTCCTCGACCTGCACGGCGCCGCCGTCGCCGAGGGCATCGACGACGCCGAGGGCGAGCTGCTGGCGCGGGTGCGCGGGGCCGTCGGCCCGGCGCTGCCGGTGATCGCCGCGCTCGACCTGCACGCCAACGTCACCGGCCGGATGCTGCAGCTCGCCAGCGCGATGACGGCGTACCGCACCTACCCGCACGTCGACATGCGCGAGACCGGCGTGCGCGCCGCGCGCATGCTGGCGCGGCGCTTCGTGCCCGCGGCCGCCGAGCGCGTGCTGCACGCCGAGCGCGTGCCGTTCCTGCTGCCGCTGAACGCGCAGTGCACGCTGATGCAGCCGGCCGCGTCGATCATCGCGATGATCGAGCAGGCCGAGGCGCTGCACGACGTCGAGCTGAACTTCGCGATGGGCTTCTCGGCCGCCGACATCAAAGAGTGCGGCCCGGTGTTGTTCGGTTATGGCGTCGATCCGCTGCGCGTGCGCGACACGGTGCAGCTGCTGCTCGCCGAGGTCGCGGTCGCGCGCCGCGCCGACTGGACGCTCGAGCTGCTCGGGCCCGACGCCGCCGTCGAGGCCGCGATCGACCTCGCGCTGCGCGCCGACGCGCCGGTCGTCATCGCCGACACGCAGGACAACCCCGGCGCCGGCGGCGACGCCAACACCACCGGGCTGCTGCACGCGCTGCTGCGCGCCGATGCCGGCACGCGCCTGGCCGGGCGCGTCGCGCTCGGGCTGCTGGTCGACCCGGCCTCGGCGCAAGCGGCGTTCGATGCCGGCGTCGGCGCGAGCGTGTCGCTGTCGCTCGGCCGTGCGGTGCGCACCTGGAGCGGCGCGCTCACCGACCCGCCGGTGGACGTTGAAGCGCGCGTGCTCGCCGTCAGTGACGGCGTGGTCGCGATGCACGGCCCGATGACCGCGGGCGTGACGATGCGGCTCGGCCCGAGCGCGTGCGTCGAGGTGCGCGGCGTCAAGGTGCTGCTCGCCAGCGCGAAGGTGCAGATGCTCGATCTTGACCTGTGCCGCTACCTCGGCGTCGAGCCGGCGCAGATGAAGCTGATCGTCGTCAAGAGCTCGGTCCACTTCCGCGCCGCGTTCGCGCCGATCGCCTCGCACATCCTGGTCGCGAAGGCGCCCGGCCCGATGGCCGCCGACCCCGGCGACCTGCCGTGGACGAAGCTGCGGCCGGGGATGGCGACGCGGCCGTAGGCGCGATCCCGCCGACCTCCCGGAGTTTTTCACGATGACGTTTCCGCGAATCCACCGACCCCTGGTCGCCGCCGTCGCCACGGCCGCCGCGCTGGCCGTCTCGGCCGAGCCGCCGTCGCTCGCCGCCACCTACAAGGCGCGCGCCGACCAGCTGATCGGCGCGGCGCTGGTCGACGACGAGGGCTACGCGCACCTCGCCTACCTGTGCGACCACATCGGCAAGCGGCTGTCGGGCAGCGAGCCGCTCGAGCGCGCGATCGCGTGGGCCGAGGCCCTGATGCGCAACGAGGGCCTGGCGAACGTCACGCTGCAGCCGGTGACGGTGCCGAAGTGGGTGCGCGGCGCCGAGTCGGGCGCGATCGTCGCGCCAGTCGCGAAGCCGCTGCACCTGCTCGGCCTGGGCATGAGCGTGGGCACGCCGCCCGGCGGCATCACCGCCGAGGTGGTGGTGGCGACCTCGCTCGAGCACCTGCAGCAGCTCGGCCGCGCCAAGGTCGAGGGCAAGATCGTCGTCTTCGATGCGCCGTACGAGGGCTACGGCAAATCGGTGCGCGTGCGCGGCGCCGGGCCGGTGCAGGCCGCCGCGCTTGGCGCGGTCGGCGTGCTGGTGCGCTCGATCACGCCGCTCGCGGTGCAGCTGCCGCACACCGGCACCACCAGCGTCAGCACGACCGGGCCGAACGTGCCCGCCGCCGCGATCACCGCCGAAGACGCGACGCTGCTGTCGCGCCTGACGGCGCAGGGCGCGCCGGTGCGCGTCCACGTCGAGATGGGCGCGCACCGCGAGCCCGATGTGCCAAGCGCCAACGTGATGGGCGAGATCGTCGGCAGCACCAACCCGGAAGAGATCGTCGTGCTCGGCGGCCACATCGACTCGTGGGACGTGGGCCAGGGTGCGCACGACGACGGTTCGGGCATCGTCGCGGCGTTCGAGGCGCTGCACCTGATCAACAAGCTCGGCCTGAAGCCGCGGCGCACGATCCGCGTCGTGTTCTGGGTCAACGAGGAGAACGGCGTCGCCGGCGGGCGCGCCTATCGCGCGGCGCTCGGCGACAAGGTCGGCAACCACGTCGCCGCGATCGAGATGGACGGCGGCGCCGAGGCGCCGGTCGGCTACGGCTTCGGCGCCAGCAAGCCCGGGCAGCCGGTGCTGCCCGAGGAACAGCGCTCGTTCGAGCTGCTGCGCGACATCGCAACGCTGCTGAAGCCGGTCGGCGCCGACACGATCAAGCCCGGCGGCGAAGGCACCGACATCGCGCCGCTGATGCGCGCCGGCGTGCCCGGCCTCGGCGAAGAGACGACGATGGCGCACTACTTCGACTGGCACCACACCGAGGCCGACACGCTCGACAAGGTCGACCCGGTCGAGTTCCGCAAGAACATCGCGTCGCTCGCGGTGATGGCCTACGTGCTGGCCGACATGCCCGAGCGGCTGAAGATGGGCAAGGTCGAGTAGCGGCGAAGCGCCGCGTCGCTCACTCGGGCGCGACCGCGGTGACCTCGATCTCGACCAGCCAGCCCGGGTTCACGAGCCCGGCGACCTTGACGGTCGAGCGCGCCGGCAGGTTCGGCTGCGCGCCGCCGAAATACTTCCGGTAGCCCTCCATGAAGCCGGCGAAATCGATCGCGCCGTCCTTCGCCGGGTCGCCGACGAGGAAGACCTGCATCTTCACCACGTCCTTCATCTCGAGCTTCAGCGCCTTCAGGTTGGCCTTGATCGACTCCATCGTGCTGACGGTCTGCGCGAGCGTGTCGCCGAACGCGGCGACGCTGTTCGGCGGCGCCGCCTTGTCGACGACCGACGGCCCGCCGCCGCTGAGGAACACGAGCTTCTTGCCGGCCGGCACCTCGACGGCCATCGCGATCGGGAAATCGGAGCCGGGAATCTTGTGGCGCACCACGTCGGCGGCGAGCGCGGGGGTGGCGCAGGCCGCGGCGATCAGCGCGGCGGCGCACAGCCGTGCGCGCAGGTCGGGAGCAAGGGGGTTGGTCGTCATGGCGTCTTTCGTCGCAGTGATGTCACGTCCGCCGGCGTGACGGCGTCGGTGTATGAATTGCCCAGGTGCGTACGCACGTAGTTCGTGACTTGGGCGACCTGCTCGTCGCTCAGCGCGCCGCCGAATGCCGGCATGCCCTTGCGGCCATGCAGGATGTTGACGACCGGGTACGCCGCCGCCGCGAGCCGCGGGTTCGCCGCGAGCGCCGGGTACGCGCCGGCGCCGCGTGCGCCCTGCCCGTCAGCCATGTGGCAGCTCTGGCACACCGCGCGATACAGAGCCTCGCCGTCCTGCTGCGAGAAGCCGCGGCCCTCGGAGAGCACGACCGGCGCATCCGCGGCGCGCGCCGGCCCGCACGCGAACGCCGCCGCGATCGCGGCACCGAGCAGCCGCTGATCGCGCGTCATGCCTTGCCCACGATGCGCGCGTGCAGCCGCGAGATCGCGTCGAGCGACGACAGCACCGCGCCTTCCTGCCACGCCGGGATCATCGACGCGTGCTCGCCGGCCAGCACGAGGCGGCCGTCGATCGCGCACAGATTGCGGTAGTGCTTGTCGCGCGCCTCGTCCGACCAGCCGCCGAAGCAGCCCTGCGTCCACGGCACGCGGTGCCAGCCGACCGCGATGCCGCACTCGAACTCGCGCGGGTACTGCGGGTGGATCTGCGCGCCGAACCCGAGCGCGAGCCGCACCCGCTCGGCCGGCGGCTGCGCGGTGAACTCGTACGCGTTCGGCCCCCAGACGTAGCCGCCGAGCAGCACGCCCTTGCCGGGCCGGCCGTAGCCGGTCGACGGGTAGCCGATCACGCTGATCGGCAGATCGGTGTAGCTGATGCCGCCGTAGATCAGCTCGTCCTGCTCCCAGAAACGGCGCTTGAACTGCAGCCCGACCTTGACCGACGCTTCGTACGGCACCGCGTCGATCGCGTCGCGCAGCGGCGCGCCGCAGCGCACCTCGATCTGGCTCAGGATCGACAGCGGGATCGTGCACACGCAATAGTCGGCGCTCGCCTGGCGCACGGCGTTGCCGGCGCGCTGGTCCTCATAGGTCACGGTGGTGCCGCTCGCGCCCTGGTCGATCGCGGTCACGCGCGCGCCGAACTGCACGAGCTCGGCGACCTGCGCGTGGATCGCCTTCGCGATGCCGTCCATGCCGCCGACCGGCTGGAACAGCGTGGTCTGGAACTCTTCGATGTGGCCGGTCGCCAGATGGCGCCACAGGCCCGAGCGCAGCAGGCCGTCGAACGCGAGCGGCTGCGACGCCACGGCCGCGGGCATCAGGCCGCCGCCGGGGCTCACGTCGAAGCCGCGGCGCAGGCTCGACTCGTCGCCCGCGACGTAGCGCCCGGCGGCATCGAGCGCGCCCCAGTGCTGCATCGCGAACCGCAGGCGCTCCTGGTCTTCGGCGGTCACCGCGTCGTCGAGCGCGTGCTTGCGCACCGCCTTGCTCAGCAACTCGGCGACGTGGCCGTGGAAGTCGGCCTGCACGTGGCGAAAGCGCTGCGGCCGGCCGCCGTACGCGCTCTTCGAATGCAGGTAGGCGTTGTGGTTGACCTGCACGAACGGCTCGAGCGCCACGCCCAGGCGCTTCGCATAGTCGAGCACGCCGTGGTGGTGGTACGGAATGCGCCATGGGCCCGGGTTCAGGTACAGGCCGGCGTCGAACTCGCAGCGCTGCACGGCCCCGCCGAGCTCGGTGTACTCGTCGCCGCCGCGCAGCGTCCAGGCGCGGCCGCCGGCGCGGTCGTTGTACTCGAGCACCTTGACCGTGTAGCCCGCGCGGCGCAATTCGTAGGCCGCGACCAGCCCCGCCATGCCCGCGCCGAGGATCAGGATCGAGGTGCCCTTCGGCGCGCCCTCCAGATCGACCGGCCCGCGGTAAGTCGACTCCGCCGCGAAGCCGAGCGCCGTCATCGCGTGGTACATCGCCGCGCCGCCGGCGTTCTTGCCGATCAAGCCGAGCAGCTCGCGTCGGCTGACCGGCAGGGTGTCGCGGGCGGCTTCGCTCATGCGGGCATCTTACGGGCGCGCGCCCTTGCCGAGCACCACGTGCAGCGCGTTCGGCGTCGTCACATGCTCGGTGCAGCGAAAGCCGAGCGCCGTCATGTCGATGCCCGCCAGCAGCGCCTCGCCGCGGCCGAGCAAGGTCGGCGAGATCGCGAGGTGCAGCTCATCGATCAGGCCCGCCTGCAGGTACTGCCGCACCGTGGCCACGCCGCCGCCGACGCGCACGTCGCGGCCCGGCGCGGCCTCTCGCGCGCGGGCGAGCGCTTCGTCGATGCCGCCGGTGACGAAATGGAACGTGGTGCCGCCGGCCATCTCGAGCGGCGCGCGCGCATGGTGCGTCAGCACGAAGGTCGGCACGTGATACGGCGGCTCGTCGCCCCACCAACCCTTCCACGAATCGTCGGGCCACGGCCCACGCACCGGGCCGAACATGTTGCGGCCGAGGATCCATGCGCCGACGTTGGCGAAGCTGCGCTTCGCGAAGTCGTCGTCGACGCTGGGCGGCGCGTCGACGGCGCTGCCGCCGAGCATGCGCTGGAACGTCGGCGTGTGGAAGAACCACTCGTGCAGCGTCGTGCCGCCGACGCCGAGCGGGTTCGCCAGGCTCTGCTCGGGGCCGGCGCCGAAGCCGTCGATCGAGATCGAGAACGCGGCTACTCTCAGTTTGCTCAGTTTGGACATGGCTCTCTCCAGATCACGAGGAACATCACATCACGACGAGCGGCGCCGCACCCGATCGACATCGCGACGCCGCCTACAGCGGCGCCATGAAGTAGCGCTTCAACCCGGCCAGCACCATCTCGACCGCGATCGCGGTGAGCACCAGCCCCATCAGCTTCTCGAGCGCCGAGACGACCGAGTCGCCGAGCAGCCGGCGGATGCGGTCGCACCCCAGCAGCACCACGCCCGAAACCGCCATCGCGCCGGCCAGCGCGCCGGCCCACGAGAGCAGCCGGTCGGGCTGGCGCGACGCGAGCAGCAGCACCGTGGCCATCGCCGACGGCCCGGCCAAGAGCGGCACCGCGAGCGGGAAGATCATCGGCTCGCGGCCCTCGGGCACGCCGTAGACGCCGCCCTCGTGGCTGAAGATCATGCGGATCGCCACCATCAGCAGGATCACCCCGCCGGCCACCTCGAGCGAGCGCTCCGACAGCCGCATCACGCGCAGGAACGCGTCGCCGAGGAACATGAACGCGAGCAGCACGCCGAACGCGATGCCGACCTCGCGCAGCGCGACCCACGTGCGCCGCTCGGGCGGCACGCCGCGCATGATCGGGATGAAGACCGGCAGGCTGCCGAGCGGGTCGAGCACCAGCAGCAGCAAGATGAATGCCGACAGGAAGCTGTGATCCATGCGGCGCGATTGTGGGGCCGCCGCCCGCGCCGAACCCCCACCGCAGCGGCTGGCACGCCGGTTGCCTATCATCGTCGCTTCGCCCGCGTCACCCCCAGCCCACCCCGCCGCCCGATGGTCGAGCTCGCCCTCAAGCGCCCGTACACCTTCATCGTGATGGCGATGCTGATCGTGCTGGCGACGCCGTTCGCGCTGCTGCGCATGGCCACCGACATCTTCCCCGAGATCAACATCCCGGTCATCAGCATCGTCTGGAACTACACCGGCCTGTCGGCGCAGGAGATGGGCCAGCGCATCACCGCGCAGAACGAGCGCAGCCTGACCACCACCGTCAGCGACATCGAGCACATCGAGTCGACCTCGCTCGGTGGCGTCGCGGTGATCAAGATCTTCTTCCAGCCGACCGCGAACATCCAGACCGCGATCGCGCAGGTCGTCGCGATCGAGCAGGCGCAGTTGCGCCAGCTGCCGCCGGGCATCACGCCGCCGCTGATCATCAAGTACTCGGCCTCCAGCATCCCGGTGATCCAGCTCGGCCTGTCGAGCCCGACGCAGCCCGAGCAGGCGGTGTTCGACGTCGCCGTCAATTCGCTGCGGCCGCAGCTGATCACGATCCCCGGCGTCGCGGTGCCGTTCCCGTACGGCGGCAAGAACCGGCTGATCTCGGTCGA